>JBFYOQ010000154.1:0-16217 GCA_041303735.1 Mycobacterium sp. | reverse complement strand
GGGTTGGTGGTTGCGGCGCCGGCGCAGGCGGTGCTGGACGATCAGCAGAGTCTGGTCGACGGCGGTGGCCGGACGATGACGATTCAGCAGTGGGACACCTTCCTGCAGGGGGTGGCGCCGTTGGACCGCAACCGGCTGACCCGGGAGTGGTTCCATTCGGGTAAGGCCTTGTACTCGGTGGCCGGTCCGGGTGCTGATGAGTTCGCGGGCACCCTGGAACTCGGCTATCAGGTGGGGTTCCCGTGGTCGTTGGGGGTGGGGATCAACTTCTCCTACACGACCCCGAACATCCTGCTCGATGACGTGAGCCTCTCGCCGTTGGCGTTCGATCCGATCGGCTCGGTGATCACCCCGAACCTGTTCCCGGGTGTGTCGATCAGCTCGGATCTGGGCAACGGCCCGGGCATCCAGGAGGTCGCGACGTTCTCGGTGGACGTGGAGGGCCCGGAGGGCTCGGTCGCGGTGGCCAACGCGCACGGCACGGTGACCGGTGCGGCCGGTGGGGTCAAGCTGCGCCCGTTCGCCCGGCTGATCTCCAAGGCCGGTGACAGCGTCACCACCTACGCCGCACCTTGGAACATGAACTAGCTCCATCACAACGAAGAACGGCCCCCGGCATCCGCAGGGGGCCGTTCTTTAATGAGTCAGCCGCTATTCGCTCAGCGTGAAGTTACCCGCGCGCGGTCCCGGTGCGGTGTCCTTGCCGCCGAGGGCGTCGCGGATCTCGGTGAGTAGGCGCACCTGGGTGTCGTCGGCCGACTCCGCTTCACCCTTCTTGCGCACCCTGTTGTACGGCAGCACCACGAAGAAGTAGACCACCGCCGCCACCAGCGTGAAGTTGATGAACGCCGACAGCAGAACGTTGAGGTCGATGGTCTCTCCGCCGCCGATACCGATCTGGAGGGCGCTGTGGGAGGTCTCCTTGCCGGCCCCGATGCGGTTGATCAACGGGGTGATGATGCTGTCGGTGAATTTGGTGACCAACGCGGTGAACGCGGTGCCGATCACTACTGCGACGGCCAGGTCGACGATATTGCCGCGGGAGAGGAAGTCCCGGAATCCCTTCAACACAACTCTGCCTTTCTTTGCCGGATCTGCCTGAGGGTTCCGAAAGCCTAGCGCAGCACGCTGAGGAACGGGGGTAGGAAAGTTTCCCAGATCAGTGGAGGGTCAGGGTCACCGTCTGCACCAGGCTCGCACCGGCCACCGCGGTGGCGGCCGCGGCGGGCAGGGCCACCAGGACCACCCGGTCATCGCCATGACCCGCCGCGGCGGCGGAGACCAGGACCACCACAGCCGCGGCTGCCAGCATCCGCGGCGGTGCCCCGGCATCGGCCGCCGGGGCGCCCAGTACGTCCACGACGTCGCCGGGGCGGATCACGTCCAGCACGGCGGCGTCGGCGAGGTGCAGTGGAACCACCCGCGCGTCGGGTCCGGCACTCAGCCCCGTCAGCCGTGACCCCAGCACACGGGCGTCGGTGAGTATCTCGCCGCGCCGCGCCGCTCCGGCGAGCGTGGATCCCACAAGATCATCGAGGTTCGTCAGTGCGCCGTCGGGAAGCGTTGCGGCAGAACGCTTCTGGAACCCGACATCATCGGCGCTCACCGTCGTACCCGGGCGCAGATCGGTCGCCGCTACCACGACATCAACGTAGGTTCCGGCCGGGTCGGGCCGCAGCGCCGATGCCGCCGCGAGCACCACCAGCAGGCCCGCGGCGACGCGACGGGCCAGGACGGTGCGGGCGAAGTCCGGGCGCAGCCACGCCGAAAGACGTTCGGGGAGCGTCGGACTCAGTGAATGGCGGTTGGGCGAAGTGAGATTGGGCGACCCGCGCATGCCCCCACCGTAGGGAGCCCGACGCCGGCGGGCGTGCCTCTGGCGACCGCCCTGTGGATAACGGCTAGCCGGAACCGGCCGCCGCGGGGGCGGGAGATGTGCTGGAGCCCCCGGAACTGGAACCCCCGGAACTGGAACCCTTGGACTTCGAGTCACCCGACGCAGCGGAGGTGCTCGACGACGAATCGGCGGACTTCTCGGACTTCTCAGACTTGTCGGCTTTGGGCGCCGCCACGTCCGCGCTCGATGCCGACGAACTCTTCTGCGGCTCGCGGCTGTCGGTGCGGTAGAAGCCGCTGCCCTTGAAGACGACGCCGACGGAGTTGAAAAGCTTGCGCAGCCGACCGGAGCACTGCGGGCACGTGGTCAGGGCGTCGTCCGTGAACGCCTGCACCTCGTCGAACTTGTGGTCGCACTCGGTGCACGCATAGCTGTAGGTCGGCACATGAACCTCCGGGAACGCCAATGATCTCGTTAGCACTCTATCTCGCCAAGTGCTAGAACCGCCATCGGCCGGCGGTCATTCCCGCAGCCGGACCACACCCCCCGACGGCGTCAGCACATGCGTCATCCGAACGTCATGCGGTTCGCTCGGCAACTCGTCGAGGACCTCGTCGTCGCGCACCACCGCCACCAGCCGGGTCTGTGGTCCGCACAACGCCAGCGAGCGGTCGTAGAAGCCGCCGCCGCGCCCCAGCCGCACCCCGGACCTGTCGACGGCGAGTGCGGGCACCAGCACCACCCCGGCCCGGGCCACCTCGTCGGCCGGCAACCACGGCTGCGGCGGTTCCCGCAGACCGAACCGGGCCGCGACAAGAGTGCCGGGCACGTACCGGCCCCACTGCAGCGGCAGGTGCCCGCCGGAGAAGTCCAGGTGCGCGACCGGCAGCAGTACCTCATCGCAGAGTTCACGCAGCCGCGCCACCATCGCCTCCGAGCCCGGCTCGGTCCCCACCGGCAGGTAGGCGCACACCACCCGGGCGTGGGCGCCGGCGACCACCCCCGGGAGGTGGTCGCACAACTGCTGGGTCTCAGCGTCATGAAGCGCGGTGGACAACTCCCGTCGGGCGGCCAGCAATCGCGCCCTGTGCTGGGCTTTTAGATCGGCCGTCACGGCCTCCACTGTGACAGCGCCAACGCCGTCGCGCCATCCCGGCAGCCGCTAGGGTAATTGCGATGACCACACGGCAGCAGGTGTCGGTACCGCGCACGGCGATCGTGCCGGCGGCCGGTCTGGGCACCCGGTTCCTGCCGGCCACCAAGACCGTCCCCAAAGAGCTGCTCCCGGTGGTGGACACCCCCGGCATTGAACTGGTCGCCGAGGAGGCCGCCGAAGCCGGCGCCGAGCGCCTGGTGATCGTGACCGCCGAAGGCAAGGACGGGGTGGTGGCCCACTTCGTCGAGGATCTGGTGCTCGAGGGCACGCTGGAGGCGCGCGGCAAGAAGTCCATGCTGGAGAAGGTGCGCCGGGCCAGCGCCCTGATCAAGGTCGAGTCGGTGATCCAGGACGAACCGCTGGGTCTCGGTCATGCGGTCGGCTGCGTGGAAGCGGTGCTCCTTCCCGACGAGGACGCGGTCGCAGTGCTACTGCCCGATGATCTGGTGCTGCCCAGCGGCGTTCTGCTGGCGATGGCCAAGGTCCGCGCTGAATACGGCGGCACCGTGCTGTGCGCCATCGCGGTCACGCCCGAGGAGGTCAGTGCCTACGGCGTGTTCGACGTCGAGCCGATCCCCGGCGAGCCCAGCACCGACGTGCTGCGGGTCAAGGGCATGGTGGAGAAGCCGAAGGCCTCCGAGGCCCCGTCGCTGCTCGCCGCGGCCGGTCGCTACATCCTGGACCGGGCCATCTTCGACGCGTTGCGCCGCGTCGAACGCGGAGCCGGCGGAGAGATTCAGCTCACTGACGCTATCGCCCTGCTGATCGCCGAGGGTCACCCGGTGCATGTGGTGGTTCACCGCGGCACCCGACACGACTTGGGAAATCCCGGCGGCTATCTCAAGGCTGCGGTTGACTTTGCCTTGGACCGTGACGACTATGGCCCCGATTTGCGGCGATGGTTGACAACACGGCTCGGTATGACCGAACAGACCCGCTAGCGGGCGCGGGCCCGCGCCAGGGCTCGAGTGAGAAAGGCGCGCTGTGCGTTCGGTGGAGGAACAGCAGGCCGCGGTGCTGGCCGCGGCGGTGGCACCCAGGCCGGTGCGGGTGCCGATCGCCGAATCCCAGGGCCTCATGTGCGCCGAGGACGTCATCACCGAGAAACCCATGCCGGGGTTCGACCAGGCCGCGATCGACGGCTACGCGGTGCGCAGCGTCGACGTCTCCGGCGGCGCCGACGGGGAGGTCGTCCTTCCGGTCATGGGTGTCATCGAGGCCGGCGCCCGCACCCCCAGCCGGCTGCAGCCCAAGCAGGCCGCGCGCGTGCAGACCGGCGCGCCGATGCCCACCCTGGCCGATGCGGTGCTGCCGCTGCGGTGGACCGACGGCGGCGACGTCCGGGTGCGGGTGCTGCGCGGAGTGCGCTCGGGCGCCTACGTGCGGCGGGCCGGCGATGATGTTGAGCCCGGCGACGTCGCCGTGCGCTCCGGGGCGATCATCGGTGCGGCGCAGGTGGGTCTGCTGGCCGCGGTCGGCCGCGAACGCGTGCTTGTGCATCCGCGCCCCCGGGTGGCGGTGATGAGCGTCGGCGCCGAACTGGTGGACATCTCCCGCACGCCGGGCAACGGTCAGGTGTACGACGTCAACTCCTACGCGCTGGCCGCCGCCGCGCGCGACGCCGGTGCGGAGGCGAACCGGATCGGGATCGTGAGCACCGATCCCAAGGAGTTGCGCGAGGTGATGGAGATCCAGCTCAACCGCGCCGAGGTGGTGGTCATCGCCGGGGCGGTCGGCGGTGCGGCGGCGGAGAATCTGCGCGCGGTGCTGTCGACCATGGGCCAGATGGAAGTCGCCCGCATCGGTATGCATCCCGGCTCGGTGCAGGGCTTCGGGCGGCTCGGACCCGAGGAGGTGCCGACGTTCCTGTTGCCGGCCAACCCGGTCAGCGCCCTGGTGGTGTTCGAGGTGATGGTGCGCCCGCTGATCCGGTTGTCGCTGGGCAAGCGGCAGCCAATGCGCCGGGTGGTGCGGGCACGGGCGCTGGCGCCGATCAAGTCGGTGGCCGGTCGCAAGGGATTTCTGCGCGGGCAACTGCTGCGCGACGAGGACACCGGCGACTATCTGGTCGAGGCGATCGGCGAGACCCCGGGCGGGTCCTCGCACCTGCTGGCATCGCTGGCCGAGGCCAACTGTCTGGTGATCGTGCCCAGCGAGGTCGCCGAGGTGCCGGCCGGCGAGTTCGTCGATGTGGCATTCCTGGCGCAGCGGGGCTGACCGGGTGAATCTGTGGGGCAGCGGTTCGGCGCACCCCGGCTGGCCCGCCCCGATGGGGCCGCTGCGGGTGCCGGCCGGGGTGGTCCGGTTGCGCCCCGTTCGGATGCGCGACGGCGCCCAGTGGAGCCGGACCCGGTTGGCGCAACGTCAGCACCTCGAACCATGGGAGCCGACCGCCGAGTTGGATTGGACTGCGCGCCATGCCCTGTCGGCGTGGCCGGCGATGTGCTCGGGTTTGCGTGCCGAGGCGCGCCGGGGCCGGATGCTGCCCCATGTCATCGAGGTCGACGGCCGGTTCTCCGGCCAACTCACAATCGGCAACGTGACGCACGGGGCGTTGCGCTCGGCGTGGATCGGGTACTGGGTGTCGCGTCAGGTGACCGGTGGCGGCGTGGCGACCGCCGCGCTGGCACTGGGCCTGGACCACTGCTTCGGGCCGGTGGGCCTGCATCGGGTGGAAGCCACCGTGCGACCCGAGAACGCGGCCAGTCGCCGGGTGCTGAACAAAGTCGGCTTCCGCGAGGAGGGCCTGCTGAAGCGCTATCTCGACGTCGACGGACAGTGGCGGGACCACCTGCTGGTCGCCATTACCGCCGAGGAGATCGCGGGATCGGTGACGGCCCGACTGGTGTCGTACGGCTTCGCCCAGCGCTGCGCGCCGTGAAACTAGTGTTAAAAATGTGACATTTGTGACTGTTGGTGCTTGTTTTCCATGAATTACACGTGTGTAATTGCCTCGGCGCGTCGTCGAGGACCGCTCACGTCACGGACCTAGCCTGGTCGGGAAAGGAGCAGGCCGAATGCCAAGCATCCCCCAGTCATTGCTCTGGATTTCGCTTGTGGTGCTCTGGCTCTTCGTTCTGGTGCCGATGCTTATCAATAAGCGCGACACCGTCCGGCGAACCAGTGACCTCGCGTTGTCCACTCGGGTGATCAACAGCGCCACCCGCTCGCGGCTGTTGCGGCGACGCGGCCCGGCCACCGGCCACCGCCATGACCCGGACTGGCGTCCCGAGGACGTCGACCTTGACGAGGACTTCCAGGATTACCCCGCCGAGGACTACGACGAAGCGGTCCGCGAGGCTATGCACGAGGCATCAGCCCAGGACGGGCGCGGCCACACCCGCTCGGTGATGGTGCTCGCCGCCGTGACCGAGAGCGAAGCCAATACCGAACCGGTCTACATCGACGTCGACGTGGTCGACGAGAACTCCGGTGCGCTGCCGGTGGGTGATGGTTTCCAGGTCGATGGTGTTCAGGTCGATGGGGTGCAGGAGAGCCTGTTCGCGGAGCCCTCCGGTGACGCCGAGGCCGATGATGAGCACGAGGATGAGCACGAGGATGAGCACGAGGAACCCGTCGTGACCGCCGAAACCGACGCCGAGACACCGGAGCCGGGATTCGACGAGTACGAATACGTCGAGGACACCTCTGGTCTGGAGGCCGAGGACGAGTCCGACATCGCGGAGGCCCCCCGCTCCAATCGTCGCCGGCGGATGGAGTCGACCGCAGCCGCGGTGACCGCGCGCAAGTACCGCTTCCGTAAGCGGGTGCTGACCGCCATGGCGACGATCATGGTGCTGAGCGCGGTGCTGTCGTTCACCGTCAGCGCGTCGCTGTGGTGGGCCTGCGGTTCGACGGCGGCGGTGACGCTGCTCTACCTCGGCTATCTGCGCCGCCAGGTCCGGATCGAGGAGCAGGTCCGCCGCCGGCGCCAGCAGCGCATGATGCGGTCGCGGATGGCCGGCGAGCCCTTCGCGGAACGCTCAGCACGGGACGGTGTCGACGTCGATGCCGCGCGGCTGCGCCGACCGGGGGCGGTGGTGCTCGACATCGACGACGAGGACCCGGTCTTCGAGCATCTCGACGAGATGCCGTACAGCCGCCGGTTCGACCTGCCCCGGGCGGCCGGTCAGTAGAAGCCCGGCGCAGGGCTGGTAGCCTGCTAGCGATCGCGGGGCTATGGCGCAGTTGGTAGCGCGACTCGTTCGCATCGAGTAGGTCGGGAGTTCGATTCTCCCTAGCTCCACCATTATGTTCCCGCCGATTGACGCCCTTTCGGGGCCCGGGCCTGACATCTGCCGGTGTGCCGTTGACCCCCAGTGACGGAAACGTCCGTTATGGTTTCGTGATGCTCCTGAAATCACTGCGTGACCTTCTGGCCACGGTGACCGTCGTTGCGGCAGCGTTCCTCGCCCTCGCCCCGGCCGTCGTCGCCGAACCCGGCAGCGCGGACCCGGCGGTGGCACCCGTCGCCGATCAGGCTCTGCCGTGCTGTGTGGAGAACCTTCCCGCGCCGCCGCCCGAGGATCTGCCCGCCCCTGCGGCCGAGAGCGCGCCCGCGGTAGTCGAAGCGGCCCACGTCGAGATGGCGCCGCAACTGCTGCTGCCGGCCCCGGTGTCCGAGCAGGGCCTGCAGATCAAGACCATCCTGACCGCCCGCAGCATCAGCGCGGCCTTCCCGCAGATCCGCTCGATGATCGGTGTGCGGGCCGATCCCAAGCCGTGGCACCCATCGGGTCGGGCGATCGACTTCATGATTCCCAACGCGGGCAGCGCGGAGGGCATAGCCCTCGGTGATGCGATCCTCGCCTATGCCATGAGCAACGTCGATCGCTTCGGCATCCAGGACGTGATCTGGCGCGGTACGTACTACACGCCCGCGGGTCCCAGCGGTTCGGGTTACGGCCACTACGACCATGTGCACATCACCACCATCGGCGGCGGCTTCCCGACCGGCGCGGAGGAATACCTGCGCGAAGGCTGAGCGCTCGCAGTTCAGGTTGCGCTGCGCTCGTCGCTCTCGAGTGCGTCGTGCACCGCCGCCCGGGTCTCGGGTGCCCCGGCGACGGCGGTGGAGGCGCTTCCCCTGCGCAGCAACTCGCGAAGCCGGTCCTGGTCGTGGTCAGCCGGGGCGGTGCCGTCGATGAACTTCTCGACCACATCGACGAAGCGGCTCGGGTCGTCGTGAAACGGGAAGTGCCCGGATTTTTCGAAGATCTCCAGCCGTGATCCCGGCATCACGGCATGCGCCATATGGGCATGTGTGACCGGGATGACGGCATCCTGGGCGCCCCAGATCAATTGCACTGGAACCGATTCCGTCAGATAACAGCGGTCGAGCATGGTGACCACCTGGCCGCGCCAGTCCACAACGGCGCGCAGGGTCCGGGTGAAGGCCGACGATGCGGTGGGCTCGGGAAGATCGGCCAGGATCCGCAACATGTTCGGAAGGTCCCGCCCGAGGCCGGTGGAGCCCAGCGCAGCACCCAGCATCCGGCCGGCGGTCTGCAGGGCCGGCAGTACGCCGGGAACCCGCAGCAGTGCGAGTGCCTCCGCGCCGATCGGTAGCGAGGCCAAGCGCAGTGCGACGTTCACGTCCCGGGTGACTCCGCCGGCGCCCACCAGGATGAGTCGGTCCACCAATTGCGGGAACTGGTAGGCGAATTGCATGGCAACCCCACCGCCGAGCGAGTGCCCGACGACGGTCACTTTGTCGACGTCGAGCACGCTGAGCAGGTCACGCATCCCGTTGGCGTAGGCGGCCACCGAGTAGTCGGCCCGGGGCTTGTCGGACACCCCATGGCCCAACAGATCCGGCGCGATCACCGTGAAGCGACGCGCGAGGTGGGAGTGCACGGGTTTCCAGGTGGTGGAGTTGTCGCCGATTCCGTGAATCAGCAGCAGTGCCGGGCCGCGACCGGCGATCCGGAACGCGCGCCGATAACCGTGGATGGTCCGGAACTCCAGCACGGGCGCAGGCCCGGCGATCCGCATGCGACGTTCCTTCACCTGTGCCATATCCACCCTCGGTGTCGGGCCGGCCGTCTTCGTCAGCGGCGATACCAGGATGCTAGTGGCGTGCGGGGGTGCTCACCACTCGAGCGGCTTCGGCGTCACTCGTTGTCCCCGCCGGTGGTCAGGGTGGCCGCGACGGAGGTGCCGCCGGTGACCGCGCGCGCCGCCGGCCACACCCAGTCGCGCACTTCGGGGATGTCGTCGCCGTGTTCGCGGGTGTATTCGCGGGCGTGAATGCGTTTGTCCACCATCTGCTGGCGCAGTCCGGCGTAGCGCGACCCCAGGCCCGGAACACGGTCGATCACATCGATCACCAGGTGGTAGCGGTCGAGGTCGTTGAGCATCACCATGTCGAACGGGGTGGTGGTGGTGCCTTCTTCCTTGTAGCCCCGGACATGGATCCGGGCGTCATTGCTGCGCCGGTAGACCAGGCGGTGGATCAGCCAGGGGTACCCGTGATAGGCGAAGATGACCGGTTTGTCCGGGGTGAAGATCATGTCGAACTCGCGGTTGGACAGGCCGTGCGGATGCTCACTCTCGTCCTGCAGGCGCATCAGGTCCACCACGTTGACGAACCGGACCGACAGATCGCCGACGTGCTGACGCAGCAGGTCGGCGGCGGCCAGTGCCTCCAGGGTCGGCACATCGCCTGCTGCGGCGAGGACGACGTCGGGGGCGCGGCCGTGGTCCTCGGTGCCGGCCCACTCCCAGATGCCGAGTCCGCGCGTGCAATGCGCGACGGCCTCGTCCATGGTGAGGAAGTTCGGGTGCGGCTGCTTGCCGGCGACGACGACGTTGACGTACTGACGCGAGCGCAGGCAGTGATCGTAGGTGGACAGCAGCGTGTTGGCGTCCGGCGGGAGGTAGACCCGCACCACCGCGGCACTCTTGTTCACCACATGGTCGATGAAACCGGGGTCCTGGTGGCTGAAGCCGTTGTGGTCCTGGCGCCAGACGTGGCTGGAGAGAAGATAGTTCAGGCTGGCGATGGGTCGGCGCCACGGGATGTGGTTGGTGACCTTGAGCCATTTGGCGTGCTGGTTGAACATCGAGTCGATGATGTGGATGAACGCCTCGTAGCAGTTGAACAGCCCGTGCCGGCCGGTGAGCAGGTAGCCCTCCAGCCATCCCTGGCACTGGTGCTCGGACAGCATCTCCACCACCCGGCCGACCCGGGCCAGGTGATCGTCGACCTCGGCGGAGAAGAACTCGGCGTCCCACTGTTTATCGGTGACCTCGAACACGGCCTGCAACCGGTTGGATGCGGTCTCGTCGGGGCCGAAGATCCGGAAGTTGTGCGGGTTGAGCCGTACCACCTCGGTCAGCCACTGACCGAGTACCCGGGTGGCCTCGGCCACGCTCGCGCCGGGGGCCGGTACATCGACGCCGTAATCCCGGAAGTCCGGCAGTCGCAGGTCCTTGAGCAGCAGTCCGCCGTTGGCGTGCGGGGTGTCGCTCATCCGCAGGTGGCCGGGCGGCGCGAGTGCGGCGATGTCGGCATCGAGCCTGCCGGTGGCATCGAACAATTCGCCGGCCCGATAGGAGGCCAGCCAGTCGGCGAGCACCTGCAGGTGCTCAGGGGTGTCCCGGGCACTGGCCAGGGGCACCTGATGCGCCCGCCAGGACCCGGTGGTCTTCTTGCCGTCGATGTAGGCCGGTCCGGTCCAGCCCTTGGGGTGACGGAAGACGATCATCGGCCACCGCGGGCGGGTGTCATCACCGGCGGCCGCGTCAGCCTTGATCACCGCGATCTCGTCGAGGACGTCGTCGAGTAGCCGCGCGAACCGGCGGTGGGCGTCGGAGTGTTCGTCGTCCTCGCCGACGTTGAAGAAGTGCGGGTTGTGCCCATAGCCGATCATCAGGCTCCGCAGCTCATCTGCTGGAATGCGATCCAGCACAGTCGGATTGGCGATCTTGTAACCGTTGAGGTGCAGGATCGGCAGCACCACGCCGTCTTGTCGGCTGTTGATGAACTTGTTGGAGTGCCAGCTGGTGGCCAGCGCGCCGGTCTCCGCCTCGCCGTCGCCCACCACGGCGGCGATCAGCAGATCCGGGTTGTCGAACGCGGCGCCGTAGGCATGCGACAGGGCGTATCCCAGTTCGCCGCCCTCGTGGATCGAGCCCGGCGTCTCCGGCGCGACGTGCGACGGAATGCCGCCCGGAAAGGAGAACTGGCGGAACAGCCGGCGCAGGCCCTCGGTGTCCTCGGTGATGTCGGGGTAGTACTCGGTGTAGGTGCCGTCGAGGTAGGCGTTGGCCACCAGACCGGGACCGCCGTGGCCGGGACCGGTGATGTAGACGCACGGCTGCCCGCGCTCGGCGATCACCCGGTTGAGATGGGCGTAGAGGAAGTTCAGGCCGGGGGTGGTACCCCAGTGCCCCAGCAGTCGCGGTTTGACGTCATCGCGGGACAGCGGAGTGTGCAGCAGCGGATTGTCGAGCAGGTAGATCTGGCCTACGGACAGGTAGTTCGCCGCCCGCCACCACCCGTCTAGGCGTGCCACCATCTCGTCCGTCAGCGGGGCGCCGGCGGACGACCGCCAGGGTGTCGCGGGTGTGGTGGTCATAGCCCCTATCGAACCTCACTGTCGCGGGGTGTGTCAGTCGGCGACAGTGACCGGCCCGACATTCCAGATCTCGTCGCAGTATTCGGCGATCGACCGATCGGAGGAGAACTTTCCGCTTCGCGCCGAGTTCAGGATCGACATCCGCGTCCACGCCGCGGTGTCACGCCAGGTGGCGCTCACCTCGTCCTGGCTGCGCACGTAGTCCGCGTAGTCGGCGAGCACAAGGAAGTAGTCGTGATCGACGAGATTGGAGATCAGCGGGGCGAAGACGTCGGTGTCGCCATGGGTGAATTCACCGTCGGCGATGAGCCCGAGCACCGCCGCGAGCTCGGCGTTGCTCTCGATGTAGTCGCGGGGACGATAACCGCGCGCCTTGAGGGCGTGCACCTCGTCGACATCGAGGCCGAACAGGAAGAAGTTCTCCGCGCCGGCCTCCTCGCGCATCTCCACGTTCGCTCCGTCGAGGGTGCCGATGGTCAGTGCACCGTTCATCATGAACTTCATGTTCCCGGTGCCGGAGGCCTCCTTACCGGCGGTGGAGATCTGTTCGGACAGATCCGCCGCCGGGTAGATCAGCTGGCCGTTCTGCACGTTGAAGTTCGGGATGAACGCGACCCGCAGCCGGTCGCTGACCTCCGGGTCGTTGTTCACCGTGTCGCCGATCGAGGTGATCAGTTTGATCATCAACTTGGCGATGGTGTAGCCGGGCGCGGCCTTGCCGCCGAAGACGAACGCACGCGGCGGGATGTCCAGGCCGGGGTTCTGCTTGATGCGGTGGTACAGGGTGGCGATGTGCAGGGCGTTGAGGTGCTGGCGCTTGTACTCGTGAATCCGTTTGACCTGGACATCGAACATCCAGTCCGGGTTCAGATCCACGCCGGTGTGCGCCCGCACATAATCGGCGAGGCGGGCCTTGTTGTCGCGCTTGACCTCCCGCCACCGCTTCTGCAGCACCGGATCATCGGCCAGCGGCTCCAATTCGCGCAGCCGGGTGAGGTTGGTGAGCCAGTCGCCGCTGATGGTCTCGTCGAGCAACTGCCGGAGTCCGGGGTTGGCCAGGGCGACGAAGCGGCGCGGGGTGACGCCGTTGGTCTTGTTGAAGAACCGCTCCGGCCACATGTCGCAGAAGTCCTTGAGGATGGTGGTCTTCACCAGTTCGGAGTGCATGGCCGCGACACCGTTGATGGCATGGCTGCCGACGGTGGCCAGATGCGCCATCCGGATGTTGCGGTCGCCGTCCTCGCCGATGATCGACATTCGCCGGATCCGTGCCTCGTCGCCGGGGAATGCCGCACGCACCTCATCGAGGAATCGGCGGTTGATCTCATAGATAAGCTCCAGGTGCCGCGGCAGGAAGCGGGCGAACATGGCCAGCGGCCAGGTCTCCAGTGCTTCGGGCAGCAGGGTGTGGTTGGTGTAACCCAGTGTGGCGACGGTGATCTGCCACGCCTCGTCCCAGTCCAGATCGCGTTCGTCGATCAGCAGTCGCATCAGTTCGGCGACGGCGATCGAGGGGTGGGTGTCGTTGAGTTGGATGGCGACCCGGTTGGGCAGCTCCGTCACCGGCAACTGGGCGAAGTCCTCGAGCAGGTGCAGGATGTCCTGTAGCGAGCACGATACGAAGAAGTACTGCTGCAGCAGGCGCAGCTGTTTGCCGACCTCCGGCTCGTCGTTGGGGTAGAGCACCTTGGTGACCGTCTCGGACTGCACCTGGTCCTCCATCGCGCGGTAGTAGTCACCGGCGTTGAACGCATCCAGCGCCAGTGACTGCAACGCGTGGGCACTCCACAGCGCCAGGGTGTTGCAGGTGTTGACGCCGTAGCCCTGGATCGGGGTGCCGTAGTACATCCCCTTGACCTGCCGCAGCGGGATCCAGCGCACCCGGTACTCGCCGCGTTCATCGGTATAGGACTCGGTGTGGCCGCCCCAGTTGACCACCTGGCTCAGTTCCGGCTTGGCGATCTCCCACGGGTTGCCCTCGTCGAGCCAGTTGTCGGTCTTCTCCATCTGCCAGCCGTCGCGGATCTCCTGGTCGAAGATGCCGAACTCGTAGCGGATCCCGTAACCGACGGCCGGGCGCTCCAGGGTGGCCAGCGAATCGAGATAGCAGGCCGCCAGCCGACCCAGGCCGCCGTTGCCGAGGCCCGGCTCCTCCTCACACGCCAGCACCTCGTCGTAGTCCTGGCCCATCTCGGCGAGTGCCGCGCGGGCCTCGTCCTCGAGTCCGAGGTTGAGCAGGTTGTTACCCAGGTGCGGTCCGAGCAGGAACTCCGCGGACAGGTAGACCGCGACCTTACGGCTGAGGTCCAGGTAGGTCTGGGTGGTGTCGCCCCACCGCTTCTGCATCCGGTCGCGGACCGCCAACGCCAGCGCGTGGTAGTAGTGCTGCGATGTCAGCAGCGCTGCCGGCCGGCCCAGCGAGTAGCTCAGGTGGTCTTCGATGGCGCGGCGCAGGGCGTCCGTCGTCATCCCGGTGCGGACGTCTTCGGCACCGGGGTGACCGGTGCGGTCGTGCTCGGCACCGGGATGACCGGTGCGGTCATGCTCGGCACCGGTCTGCTCGGCCGCCGCGGCGTGTGCTGGAGTTCTTCTGACTTTGCTCATGATCGCGCTTCCCCGAATTGATCCAGCCGTGCTCAGATGGCGCGATTATCGCACCGCCGCGGGGTCGGGCGGGGGGGATTGGGTGTCGCTGAGATGAACGTCGGCGCGGTGCTCAGGGCAGCGTGATCCACTCCGAATCGTCGTCCAACTGGCTGGGCGTGGTGATATCGCGGCATTCCCCGAGCACGTCGATGGCCCGGTCGGCCACGCTGGCGTTCTGATTCCGGAAGACGGCGGTGACGCTGTTCTTGACGACCGCCCGGCTGTGGCTGTGGAAGTCGGGGTTGTCCGCCCATCCTCGTGTTGCGAGCAGCTCGATCATGTCGACGATCTCTGCATCGGCGCGCGGGTAGGTGTCCGCCCGGGGGTAGGTGATGCGCACATGACCGCGAAACGGCGGCAGTCCCGCGTCGTTGCAGGAGGCACGCCAGAACGCCGTCCGCAGCACCGGCAGGTGCAGCGTCGTCACGATCTCGGTGGCCGCGTCCACGACCTGCGCGCGGGACTGATCCGGTGTCAGAGGGTCGGACACCGCGTCGGCGTCAGACATGTAAACCCCGCATCCTGGTAGGGCGGCGGTCGCCGCGGTGGCCGCCACGGCCAGCAGCCGGGTCGAGTGATTCCTGGCGCCCGGCATCAGCCGACCCCGCTGTGGAAGTGGCCTTCGGTGGCGGGCCGGACCAGCTCAGGGTCGGCCAGTGGGCTGCTCCAACTCGGCAGGCCGAGTCGGGTGCCCAGCGAACCGAGAAGCCCGGGGCGGTGCGGCGCCGTCATGCCGTGATCCTGCAGTCTCGCGCCGTCACCGGCGGCGATATCGGCGATGCTGTAGAGCGACTCCGAGCCGGGGTCGAAGTACCGGCTGTGCTCGGTCCAGGTCTGCCAGGTGAATCCGGGGACCTCCGCTTTGAATCGGGTGGACCCGAATCCGTCCGCGGTGGGATCGGCGCCCAGTCCGGCCCCGAGGAGCGGCTGCCCGTTCGGCAGCGGGCCGGGCAATCCGGACAGCGTGGTCACCGGATCGGTGGATGCGGACCCGACATAGACGTGACCGCCCGGTGGGAGATGGAAATCGGTTGCGGTGCGGGCCATGTCGGTGCCCGGCGACCCGACGAGCACCACGTCGCCGGCGCGCATCCCGTAGCCGGCTGCGGCGTCGGCAACCGTGGTGGATCCATAGGAGTGGCCGACCACGGTGACCGGTTCACCGGTTCGCCGGGTGGCATTGAGCGCGTTGACGTCGGCGGCGAGCAGGGCCGCACCCCGCTGTGCCAGACCCGGCGTGGCGACCCGCGGGTCGAGCATGCTGTCGGGTGCGTCATAGCCCATCCAGGCCACCACGGAGATCGGCTCGCCGCCGGATGCCGCGGCGGTCTCATCGAACAGGTTGGCGGCATCGAGGCTGCTCAGCCACCCGGAGCTCACGCTCTTTCCGGTGCCGGGCACCAGGACCGCGGTGTGCGCCGCCGTGTCCGGGTTGCCGATGGCGATGGTCGCCCGGCCCTGACCGCCGAACTGCGCCGGCTGGTAGGTCAGCAGCAGCAGCTCGGCGCCGGTCCGCATGGCGTTGCGGTCCAGGGCGTCGGCGACGCGCAGGGCATTGGCGTGGTGCTGCGCCTCGGTACCGGTGCCGCGCAGATCCGCGTCGAGCACTCTGCGGTTGGCGGCATCCCGGTCGACGGCGGGAATGCCGTCGAGGCTGCCGAACTGTGCCGGGTCCTCGGCCAGCAGTGCGGCCCGCTCGGCGGGCGACAACGAGTTCCACCACCTCGCGATGTCCTCTGCCGACGCGCCGGATGGGACGACCGGTTGCGGTGGTGACAGGGGGAACGGTCCGGCGGCGGGCAGCGCTGCTGTTGCGCTCGTGAGTGCCTGTGCCAGTTCGGCGTCGACAGCCGTCGCCTCGGTGAGTAACTCGTCTGCGGCGCGCTGCGTTTCGGCAGTGCTGTGCAGCCGGTGCAGATCCTCCTTAATCCTGGCGATCCGGACGGCGGCACCTTCGGCTGCTCTCGCGACAAGCCGCGCATCTTCGGCCTGAGCC
>JBFYOQ010000153.1:0-13025 GCA_041303735.1 Mycobacterium sp. | reverse complement strand
GTCGGGGCGATCCCGCTGATGCCGGGCGGCCTGCTGGTGGTGGAAGCGGTGCTGGTGCCGGGTCTGGTATCCAGTGGCATGTCGCTGCCCAACGCCATCTCCGCGATGCTGATCTACCGATTGGTCAGCTGGATCTTCATCTCCGCGATCGGCTGGGTGGTGTTCTTCTTCATGTTCCGCACCGAGGGCGCGCTCAATCCGGAGCAGGTCGTCGACGAGCTCGCCGCCCAGGAACTCGCGCAGACCACCCATGACCAGGCTCATCCGGCTCGGGTGGATCCGGGCGACACCGCACTGCAGGGCCCGCTGCCACCACCGGAGAGACCAGAGGACGACCGTGCCAAACCCTCGTAGCAGCCGCGCAGCCGCCCTGTTCGCGCTCGCCGCCGACGCAGCCTGCATCGTGGCGTTCGCCACGGTGGGCAGGCGCAACCACGACGAGGGGCTGTCCATCGCCGGCATCGCCGACACGTCCTGGCCCTTTCTCACCGGGGCCGGTGTTGGCTGGCTGCTCGCCCGGGGGTGGCGTCGGCCCACCGCCGTCACCTCCACCGGGTTGACGGTCTGGGTGTGCACCGTTGCTGTGGGAATGCTGTTGCGCCGCGCGACATCTGAAGGCACGGCGCTGAGCTTCGTGGTGGTAGCCACCCTCGCCACCGGACTACTGATCCTTGGCTGGCGCGGTGCGGTGGCCGCGCTGCGCCGCCGTGCCCCGAGCCCGGACTAGGGGGTGTCGTCAGGCCCGCTGTCGTCGGGCAGTGTGTCGGCGGCCCCGCACCGGTTGCGCAGATCCACCAGCGGCTGACGGATCCCGGCGAGTTCGGCCTTCACCTGCGGGTTGCCGTCCAGGTACTGCTGGATCTGGGTGCGCAACTCGTCGCGCGGTGAGCCCTCCAGTCCGGTGAAGAAGGCGTTCACATCGGGACGGGTGAACAGGTATGCCGATGTCGCGGCCGAGACGCCGGCGGAAACACCGGCCAGATCAGCGGCCGTGCAGTTCGGCGGCGCAGCTTGGGCACCGGGGGCGGTCAGGATCGCAGCGGCGACGGCGGCGCCTAGTGCTGCGCCGACCAGACGGGCACGTGCCAACATGTGCGACTCCTTCATTCGTGGGTGGGTCAATCGTAGGGCAGCCCGGCGGCGATCGGGCCGGAGGACATACAGGTCACTGCGGTAGGCTCCGGTACTTGCGGTGATTTCGCTTCTCACGTGCGGGAGTTCGCCATCCAGCAGTTCATGATGCGCCTCAGCGGCAGCCTGCGCAGACACCGCTGGCTGGTTCTCGGCTGCTGGTTGCTCGCGCTGCTGCCGTCGCTGTATCTGACGCTGAGCGGGTCCAACAACCTGACCGGCGGTGGGTTCGACGTGGCGGGCTCGCAGTCCCTGCACGTGCAGTACGAACTCGAGGACCATTTCCCCGAGCAGGGCGCCTCACCGCTGGCGCTGGTCGCCGCACCCCGCGCTGACGCCACCTACGCCGATATGGCGGCGGCCGTCGCCACCCTCGAGCAAGCCGCCCAACAGGTGCCCAGCCTCTCGCTGGTGCCCAACCCGACCCAGCCGGCACCCGCGCCCGACCGACCCTATGTGGTGTCACTCCGGCTGGATTTCGACAACACCGGCGCCGTCGACGTCGCGCGCCAGCTCCGCAAGGCGATCGGGGTCACCGGTGATCAGCCCGGGCGGACCGACAACGGCCGGGTCCGGCTGTACGTCATCGGCCAGGGAGCGCTCGGAGCGGCGGCGCAGTCCAGCACCAAAGAGGACATCGCCGCCGCCGAGCGATGGAATCTGCCGATCGTTCTGATGGTGCTGGTGGCCGTGTTCGGCTCGCTGGCCGCCGCCGCGATACCGCTGGCGCTGGGCATCTGCACGGTCGCGGTGACCATGGGCGTGGTCTATCTGCTGTCGATGATTACCCAGATGTCGGTGTTCGTCACCTCGACGGTGTCGATGTTCGGCATCGCGCTGGCGATCGACTACTCGCTGTTCATCCTGATGCGTTATCGCGAGGAACTGCGGGCCGGACGCGACCCGGATCAGGCCGCCGACGCCGCGATGGCAACGTCCGGTCTGGCGGTGGTGCTCTCCGGCGTGACGGTGATCGCCTCGCTCACC
Organism: Mycobacterium sp.; assembly: GCA_041303735.1. GTDB lineage: Bacteria > Actinomycetota > Actinomycetes > Mycobacteriales > Mycobacteriaceae > Mycobacterium. The sequence goes on along the minus strand of JBFYOQ010000153.1, from coordinate 10,907 downwards.
GGGCTCTATCTGATCGACACCCCGGTGCTGCGGTCGATGGCCACCGGCGCGATCCTTGCGGTGACCGTGGCGGTGCTGACCTCGATCACGCTGACGCCCGCGTTGCTGTCGCGGTTCGGCCGGGCGGCCGCGCGCAGGTCGCCGCTGTTGCACTGGTCGCGCCGGCCGGAGTCGGCGCAGTCGCGATTCTGGACGCGCTGGGTCGGCGCGGTGATGCGCCGCCCGTGGGCGTCGGCGGCCGCGGCGGCGGCGGTGCTGCTGATGCTGGCGGCTCCCGCCTTCTCGATGATGCTCGGCAACAGCCTGCAGCGGCAGTTTCCGTCCTCCCACGAGATCCGGGGTGGAATAGCCGCCGCCGCTGAGGCTCTCGGCCCGGGTGCGCTGGGTCCGATGCGGGTGCTGGTGACCTTCCCCGGCGCCGACGCCGCCGACCCCCGCAACGCGCCCATTCTGGACGCCGTCGGCCGGGCGACGAATCAGGCGGTCAACGTCGTGTCGGTCGCGCCGCCGGTGTTCTCCGAGGACAACCGCAGCGCACTGTTGTCGGCGGTGCTGGCGGTGGACCCAGAGGACATGCGGGCGCGCGACACCGTCGACTGGCTGCGCGCCACGCTGCCGAAGCTTCCCGAGGCGTCGGGGGTGAGCATCGATGTCGGCGGACCGACAGCGCTGATCAAGGATTTCGACGACCGGGTGGCACAGACTCAGCTGCTGGTGTTCGCCTTCGTGGCGCTGATCGCATTCGTCATGCTGCTGATCTCCATCCGCTCGGTGGTGCTGGCGCTCAAGGGCGTTCTGATGACGGTGCTGTCGGTCGCCGCGGCCTACGGCAGCCTGGTGGTGGTGTTCCAGTGGGGCTGGCTGGAGACCCTCGGCTTCGAGCCGATCGGGTCGATCGACAGCACCATCCCCCCACTGGTGCTGGCGATGACCTTCGGGTTGTCGATGGATTACGAGATCTTCCTGCTGACTCGCATCCGGGAGCGCTACCTGCAGTCCGGGGAGACCCGCGACGCGGTGGCCTATGGCGTGGCGACCAGCGCCCGCACCATCACCAGCGCCGCACTGATCATGATCGCGGTGTTCATCGGCTTCGCCTTCGCCGGTATGCCGCTGGTGGCCCAACTCGGGGTGGCGTGCGCGGTGGCGATCGCGGTGGACGCGACCGTGGTCCGCCTGGTCCTCGTGCCGGCGCTGATGGCGGTGTTCGACGACTGGAACTGGTGGCTGCCGGCCTGGCTGGCCCGCATCCTCCCGTCGGTCGACTTCGACAAACCGCTGCCGAAACTCGATCTGGGCGATCTGGTGGTACTGCCCGACGACATGGCCGCGGTACCGCCGCCGCAGACCGATCTGCGGATGGTGATCAAAGACGCCGCCCGGCTCAAACAGATCGCGCCTGACGCCGTGTGCGTCGCCGACCCGTTGGCACTTCGTGGCTGCGGTGTGTTCGCCGGACCGGTCCGGGGCGGCGACGATGCCGACGCGGGACAACCGCGGCGGCTGGTCTCGACGCGGCTGGTCTCAACGCGGCTGGTCTCAACGCGGCTGGTCTCAACATTGGGCGCCGCACTCGACCGCGGGCTCGGTGCCTCCGTCAGCGAGTTGCGGGCCGCCGCCCGCACCGCGCTCACCACGCCGGCCGCGCCGAAGGCTCTTCATCCCGTCACCGTGTGGCGGGGCCGGCTGGCGGTCGCGCTGGACGCGCTGCAGACCGATGCGGCCGTCGCCCGGCGCAGTCCGGTGGAGACAACCTTCGTGCAACTGCCCACCGGCGACCGGCTTCAGGTACCCACCGCAGCCGAAACCCTGCGCCTCAAGAGCTACCTGGTGCTGTGCCGCAACACCCGCGCCGACTACACCGAACTCGCCGACCTGACCGACGCGATCGGCACCTCCGACGCCGCCGCCATCCTGGCCGGCATCGACCGCTACTACAGCTCCGGCCGGCCCGGTCGGCAGTGGATCGCCACCCAGTTGGTGCGCCGCCTCGCCGACCCGGTGCCCTCAGATGTCGATGACGGCGACCAGTGGGACGGCGAGCGGTGGAAGACTGTCCGGCAGCGATGCCTGGCCCTTGCGGTCGCGATGCTGGAGGAACCGAGTTGACCCGCCCCACCGAGCCACCGGTCGATGACCGGCCGGTGGAGTTCTGGACGACCTCGTCGATCCGGAACGCGTTGGAGAGCGGAGACATCGCCGTATGGCAGCGCATCGTCGTCGCGGTGAAACGGGATCCGTACGGTCGGACCGCCCGCCAGGTCGAGGAAGTGCTGGAAACCGCGGCGCCCTACGGGATCTCGTTGGCACTCGATGAGGTTCTGACCCGGGCCCGCAACCACCTGGAAGCCAACGAACGCACCGAAGCCGCCCGTCACGTCCGCCTGCTGATGGAGCGCTCCGGGCTCACCGAGCCGGAATTCGCCTCCCGTATCGGGTCGAGCCGCGAGGAGCTGACCGCCTACCTCGACGGCACGGTGAGTCCGGTCGCATCGCTGATGATCCGGATGCGGCGGCTGTCGGACCGGTTCGCCAAGATGCGCGCGAAGCGGGACGTCGACGACGATGCGTCCGCCACCCAGACGGCCTACGAATAGGCCCACTGGACCGTGCCCGAACCGACCGCCGAGGAACTGCGGATCATTCTGCGCGACACCTGCACGGTCGCGGTGGTGGGTGCCTCCGGCAATCCCGCCCGGCCCAGCAACGAGGTATTCGGCTATCTCGCCCGACACAGCGATTACCAGCTCTTCCCGGTGAACCCCACCGTCGCCGAGGTCTGCGGGATCCCGGCCTATCCGAGCCTGGCCGCACTACCCGAGGTTCCCGACATGGTCGACGTGTTCCGACGCCATGACGAGTTGCCCGGAGTGCTCGCCGACGTCCTAGCCCTGACACCGCTCCCGAAATATCTCTGGCTGCAGCAGGGCCTTCGTCACGAGACCGTCGCGCAGGCGGCGCGCGAGGCGGGAATGACGGTGGTGATGGACCGCTGCCTGAAGGTGGACCACGCGCGGTTCAGCGCAATGTGATTTCCGCGCGGTTCAGCGGGAGTTGATGACCCGCGTTAATCACCGCGAATTGATGGGAGCGACGTCGACCACTCTCCAGGCTTCGTCTGCTTTGGTGAGCGCGACCCGCAGTCCGAGCACCGCGGTGCTGGGCTCCTGGCCGGGCGCCTTCTGGGTGCCACGGATCAGCACCGCCACGCTCGCCGCCGACGGTCCGATCGCCTCCAAGCCGACCGAGACGGTCTGCGCCTGCGCAGAGACGTTGCGTTTGGCAAGATCGGCTGTGGCAGAACCGAATTGGGCCTTGAACGCCTCCGCGCTCTCAGGCACCATGGTCGCCGCGGCCCGCTCGATGGCCGAGGCCGGATCGGTCGGGGTGAAGGTGGCGGTCGCTTCGGCGACATCGCTGGCGATGCGCACCACCTCGGCGGAGTCACGGGTGAAGGCCCGGTCCGGCAGCGTCCATGAGTTATAGCCGACGACCGCGGCCGACCCGAGCGTCACCGCCGCCACCGCCACCGCCGCCAGTCGCAGCCCTGGGGCGTCGTCGTCGGTGCCCAGGGTCACCGAGTCGCGCCGGTAGAGAACCGCATTGACGATGACGGCCTGCACCACCAGCAGACACAGCATCGAGCACACCGCAACCCACCACGACGGCCAGCCGAGCATCACCCCGATCGCGAGCAGGCCGGCGATGGCGCCCAATGGTGCGGCGACGTCGAACGCCAGCACGCGCAGCACGTTCCTCATCGGACCGATTCCAACCGGGAGATCATCGGCTTGCCATCCACCTCGGACACCCCGAGTCGGAGGTTCCAGCGGACAGTGGCGGGCTTGCCGCCGGCGTTCTCACTGACCGAGGTCGCCACCAGCAGAACGGTGTCGGTGCGCATCACCAGCTCGGGAGCCAATCCCGGAGCCAGGGTGCGCGGCGGCGGTCGCCGGCCGTCAGGACCGGGGAGCTCGTTGTGCAGCGCCTCGATGGACACCGACTCGACCTGCCCGGTGGTGCGCGACCGTAACGTCTTGACCACGTCACGGTAGGGGGCGATGGAGGCGTCGAAGCCGGCGTTGAGTTCGCCGACCGTGCCGTCCCGTAATCGTCCGAGACTGGCTTCCACGTTGTCGGCGTTCATGTTGATCAGAACCCCGGTCCACTCGGCGGCGGCCGCCATGGCCTCGGCCTGGTGCCGGCGCTCGGTGTCGTCGGCCCGGTGCCCCGACCACAGCACTGCCACCAGCCCCACAGCGGCCAGCGCCACCAGCCCCAGCACCGCGGAAGCGATACCGAGTCCCGACCACACCGACCCGTCCGCCGGCGAGGTCTCGGGCTGGCTGTTCTCGTCGGGCTCGGGCATGCAGGGCAGGCTACCGGGCCTGGCGTGCCGGGTCGGGAAAGGCGTGGGTAAGGATGGTGGGGTGAGGGTAGACACTGCGGGTTCAGACACTGTGGGTTCAGACACTGTGGGTTCCGGCCTCGACCTTGCGCATCTCGATACCGGCGTGCGCCCCCAGGATGACCTGTTCGGACACGTCAACGGCCGCTGGCTGGCCGGATACACGATGCCCGCCGACCGGGCCACCGACGGCGCGTTCCGGGCACTCTATGACCGCGCGGAGGAGCAGGTGCGGGAGCTGATCATCGAGGCAGCCGCCATCGCCGCCGCGGACGGCACCGACGAGCAGCGCATCGGCGACCTGTACGCCAGCTTCCTCGACGAGCGGGCCGTCGAGGAACGCGGCCTGGCGCCCCTGCACGACGAACTCGCGGGCATCGGCGCCGCGGCTGATCCGGATGCTCTCGCGGCGGTGCTGGGCGGCCTGCAGCGCACCGGCGTCGGCGGCGGGGTCGGCCTCTACGTCGACACCGACTCCAAGGACTCGTCGCGGTACCTGGTGCACCTGAGCCAGTCCGGCCTGGGGCTGCCCGATGAGTCCTACTACCGCGACGATCAGCACGCCGCGATCCTGGGCGCCTACCCCGGCCATATCGCCGCGATGTTCGCCCTGGTGTTCGGCGGCTCCGCCGACCGGTACGCCGAGCGCGCCGGCCGGATCGTGACACTGGAGACCAGGCTGGCCGCCGCGCACTGGGATGTGGTGCGCCGCCGCGACGCCGACGCGACCTACAACCTGCGGAGGTTCACCGACCTGCCGGGTTCGGCTCCCGGGTTCGACTGGACGTCGTGGGTGTCGGCGCTGGGCACATCAGTGGAGACGGTTGCCGAACTCATTGTGCGCCAACCGGATTACCTGACCGCCTTCGCTGAGTTGTGGTCACAGGCCCCGTTCGCCGATTGGCAGGACTGGGCGCGGTGGCGGCTGATCCATGCGCGGGCCTCGGTGCTGACCACCGCACTGGTGGAGGAGGACTTCGCCTTCTACGGGCGCACGCTGAGCGGAACCGAGCAGATCCGGGAACGCTGGAAGCGGGCGGTGTCGCTGGTGGAGTCACTGATGGGCGACGCGGTCGGCCGGCTGTATGTGACGCGGCACTTCCCGCCGCACGCCAAGGCCAGGATGGACGAGTTGGTGGCCAACCTGCGCGAGGCGTACCGGGTCAGCATCAGCGATCTGGAATGGATGACGCCCCACACCCGCGAGCGCGCCCTGGCGAAGCTGGACAAGTTCACCGCGAAGATCGGATACCCGGCGCACTGGCGGGACTACTCCGCACTCGTCGTCGATCGCAATGACCTGTACGGCAACGTGGTTCGTGGCGCAGCGGTGGAGTCGGAGCGGGAGCTGGCCAAGCTGGGCGGGCCCGTCGACCGCGACGAGTGGTTCATGACACCGCAGACCGTCAATGCCTACTACAACCCCGGCATGAACGAGATCGTGTTTCCGGCGGCGATCCTGCAGCCGCCGTTCTTCGACGCCGACGCCGACGATGCCGCGAACTACGGCGGCATCGGCGCGGTGATCGGCCACGAGATCGGCCACGGTTTCGACGATCAGGGGTCGAAGTACGACGGCGACGGCCACCTGGTGGACTGGTGGACCGACGCCGACCGCGCCGAGTTCACCGCGCGCACCACCGCGCTGATCAAGCAGTACGACACCTACGTACCGCGCGACCTCGCCGTCCGCGACGACCCGCCGCACGTGCACGGCGCGTTCACCGTCGGGGAGAACATCGGCGACCTCGGCGGGCTGTCGATCGCGCTGCTGGCCTACGAGCTGTCACTGGGCGGGCAGCCCGCACCGGTGATCGACGGGTTGACCGGCGTGCAGCGGGTGATGTTCGGCTGGGCTCAGGTGTGGCGCACGAAATCCCGGGAGGCCGAGGCGGTCCGCCGGCTCGCCGTCGACCCGCACTCGCCGCCGGAGTTCCGCTGCAACGGCGTGGTGCGCAACCTTGACGCGTTCTACGAGGCGTTCGGGGTCGATGAGGACGACGCGCTATACCTCGAACCGGAGCACCGGGTCCGGATCTGGAACTAGCGCGAACAGCGCGCGGGCGCTCAGTACAGCTGCCACTGCCAGTCGTCGGCGCCATCGGGGGTGGTGTACATCCCCACGGAGTTCTTCACCACGATCGGGTCGCCGCTGCCGAAGTTGTCGTAGAACCACTTGGCGTTGGCGGGGCTGAGGTTGATGCAGCCGTGGCTGACGTTGCGCTTGCCCTGGTCGGCCACCGACCACGGTGCGCTGTGCACGAACCCACCGCTGTTGTCGATGCGGACCGCCCACTGCACCTTGATCTTGTAGCCCTCCGGTGAATTCACCGGAACCCCGTAGGTGGAGGAGTCCATGACGATGTCCGGGAATTTCTCGAGCACGTAGTAGGTGCCGTTCTTGGTTTCGTACTTGCCGTCGATGCCCGTCGAGACCGGGAAGGTCTTCTCCACCTTGCCGTTGCGGGTCACGGTCATCTGGTGGGTCTTGTCGTCGACGGTGGCGACCAGTGATTCCCCGACCCGGAAGCTGGAGCGGGCGCCACTGGCGTCGATGTTCACCACGGTGCCCGACGGCCAGAAGCTGTAGGGCCGCCAGCGCACCTGGGTGTCGGTGGTCCAGTAAAACGCCCCGGGCACCGCGGGCGTCGACGAGATGTGGATGGCCTGCTCGGCCAGCGGCCGGTTGGCGATGGGGCGCTGGAAGTTGATGATGATCGGCTTGGCCACACCCACCAGGGCGCCGTTGACCGGGTTGAAAGCCGGCGGGGCGAACACCGGATCACCGGTGAACGGCGCCGGGTTCTGTCCCTTGACCGGACCGGTCGCCGTCGACTGAGGCGATGCGGCCGGAGCGGCCGGAGCGGCCGGCGGCGATGCGGCCGGAGCGGCCGGCGGCGGCGGGACGTCGATCACCGGCGGCGGTGGCGGCTCGGGGTCAGCCAGGGCAGGGCCGCTGCCCAGGCCCACGGCGGTGAATCCGACCACCACCATCGCAGCGGCCAGAACGCCTCGCACCCGCATCAACGCACTCCTCCTCGATTGTCGGTGCACCAACGGCCCGTACACCGGTCTGTAGTACCAAGTCTGACACAGCATGTCCGGTACCCCGCGCGCAGCAAACGGCACTGGATCACCCCGCGCCGCTGTCAAAACGTGCTGAACTGCCTGGATAATCGGCCCCGAAGTGACGAACGTTACTTTGCGCTGGCAAACAGATCCCGGCTCACTATGACCGCGATCAGCACCCCGCCGATCAGCACCGCCGACGTCGCGAGCATCACCGGTTCGCCGGCGTGTTCGAACAGCAGACCGCCGATCAACGAACCCGCCATGATGCCCACCTGGAAGGCCGCCACGTACAGACCGGACGCTCCGTCGGGGTCCTCGGGCGCATGCCGCATCGCCGCCGCCTGCAGCATCGGCGGGACTGCCGTGGCTGTCGCTCCCCAGCCGAGGACGGCGATGACGCCGACGACCAGGGTGACCACCGTGATCCGGCCGCCGGCGCCGATTCCGGCCAGCACCGCCAGCACGGTGGCCAGCACCGCCATGCAGCCGATGACCACAGTCCGAGGACTGCGGTCGCCCGGCCGGGCCAGCAGGCCCATCGCCGCGAGTCCGGCCACGCCGTAGGCCGCCAGCAACCAGGCCAACTCCGGCCCGCTCACACCGACGACGTCGCGAATGATGACGACGATGAAGGTGTAAGAGATGAAATGCCCGGTCACTCCGGCCAGGGTGAGCAGGCACATGGTGACCAGACCGCGGTTGCGGTGATGCCAGGGCAGCCGCGTTTCGCGCGCCGCGGCGACCGCCGGTGCGGGCAGGGCCGGCCGGGCAGCCACCGCCGGTAGCACCGGCAGGGCGAACCGTGCGGCCACGGTCACCACAGCGGCCGCCACCGTGATCGCGATCACGGCCAGCCGCCAACCCCACAGCTGGCTCATCGCAGCGGTCAGCGGGCTGCCGACCACCAGGGCCAGGCCGGTGCCGACGTAGACGGCCATGGTGGCGCGGGCGGCGTGGGTGGCCGGGACCAGCCGCAGCCCGATGGGCGCGATCACCGACCACATCAGCCCGTGGGTCAGTGCGCACAGCACCCGTCCCAGCGCCAGCACGGCGAAGGTGGGCGCGGCCGCGGAGATCAACTGCGACACCGTCAGACACACCAGGGTGACGATCAGGGTCCGCCGCCGCGGCCAGGCGGACGTCAGTCGCACCAGTGGCACGGTGGCCACGGCCGCGACCAGGGCGTAGCTGGCCAGCAGGGTGGCCACTACGGCCTCGCTGACCTCGAGGTCGGAGGCGATCTCCGGCAGCGCGCCCACCGGCATGATCTCCGCGGTCACATAGACGAACGCCGCCGCGGCCAGAACCGCCAGCGCGATGGTGACCCGCGGGGTCCACGGACCGGCGCGGGTCGGGGCGGCTGGTGCGCTCAGGAGCGCACCAGCCGGGCGATCGCGGCAGAGGCCTCGGCCAGTTTCTCCTCGGCCTGCGCACCACCCTCGGCGACGGCGTCGCTGACGCAGTGGCTCAGATGTTCGTCGAGCAGACCCAGTGCGACCGACTGCAGCGCGCTGGTGACCGCGCTGATCTGGGTCAGCACGTCGATGCAGTACTTGTCCTCGTCGATCATCTTGCCGATACCGCGGACCTGGCCCTCGATACGCCGAAGGCGCTTGGCGTAATTCTCTTTTCCGGCCGAGTATCCGGGCGCCGCGGCGGTCATGTGACCAGGGTAACCGATACCCCTGGAGGGTATATGCAACCGCGCCGCTCGGCGTGGCAGTTCATACTTGGACACCGTGAGCGATTTTCCTGACATCAAGCCCCGCAGCCGCGACGTCACCGACGGCCTCGAGAAGACCGCCGCCCGCGGGATGCTGCGGGCGGTCGGCATGGGCGATGAGGATTTCGCCAAACCGCAGATCGGGGTGGCGTCGTCGTGGAACGAGATCACGCCGTGCAACCTCTCGCTGGACCGGCTGTCCGATGGTGTTAAGGAGGGCGTGTTCGAAGCCGGCGGCTTCCCGATGAAGTTCGGCACCATCTCGGTCTCGGACGGCATCGCGATGGGACACGAGGGCATGCATTTCTCGCTGGTGTCGCGGGAGGTCATCGCCGACAGCGTCGAGACCGTCATGCAGGCAGAGCGAATGGACGGCATGGTCATGCTGGCCGGCTGCGACAAGTCGCTGCCCGGCATGATGATGGCCGCCGCGCGACTCGACCTCGCGGCGGTGTTCCTCTACGCGGGTTCGATCATGCCCGGCTGGGCGAAGATGTCCGACGGCAGCGAGCGCGAGGTCACCATCATCGATGCGTTCGAGGCTGTCGGAGCGTGTTCACGCGGACTGATGTCACGCGAAGACGTGGACGCCATCGAACGGGCCATCTGTCCGGGCGAAGGCGCCTGCGGTGGTATGTACACCGCCAACACCATGGCCAGTGCCGGTGAGGCACTGGGCCTGTCGCTGCCGGGAAGCGCCGCCCCGCCTGCGCCGGACCGCCGCCGCGACGGCTACGCCCGCGAGAGCGGTAAAGCAGTGGTGGAACTGCTGCGCCGCGGGATCACCGCCCGCGACATCCTCACCAAGGAGGCGTTCGAGAACGCGATCGCGGTGGTGATGGCCTTCGGCGGCTCCACCAATGCGGTGCTGCACCTGCTGGCCATCGCGCATGAGGCGGATGTCGAACTGTCGCTGGCCGATTTCAGCCGGGTCGGCGCCAAGGTGCCGCACCTGGCCGACGTCAAGCCGTTCGGCAGCCACGTGATGAACGACGTCGACAAGATCGGCGGCGTGCCTGTGGTGATGAAGGCACTGCTCGATGCCGGCCTACTGCACGGCGACTGCCTGACCGTGACCGGAAAGACGATGGCGGAGAACCTGGCGCACATCGCACCCCCGGACCCCGACGGCAAGGTACTGCGCGCCCTGAGCAACCCGATTCACCCCACCGGCGGTATCACCATCCTGCACGGTTCGCTGGCACCGGAAGGCGCGGTGGTCAAGTCGGCCGGTTTCGATTCCAGCGTCTTCGAGGGCACCGCAAGGGTTTTCGACGGCGAGCGCGCGGCCATGGACGCCCTCGAGGACGGCACCATCACCGCCGGCGACGTGGTGGTCATCCGCTACGAGGGACCCAAGGGCGGCCCGGGCATGCGGGAGATGCTCGCCATCACCGGCGCGATCAAGGGCGCCGGACTGGGCAAGGACGTTCTGTTGCTCACCGACGGGCGGTTCTCCGGGGGCACCACCGGGCTGTGCGTGGGCCACGTCGCCCCCGAGGCGGTCGACGGCGGCCCGATAGCCTTCGTCACCGGCGGTGACCGGATTCGCCTGGACGTGGCGAACAAGACGCTCGACATCTTGGTCGAGCCCGCCGAGTTCGATTCACGTCGAGCAGGATTCACTCCACCGCCGCCCCGATACACACGAGGGGTACTGGCCAAGTACTGCAAGCTGGTGGGCTCTGCGGCCCAGGGCGCGGT
>JBFYOQ010000152.1:0-8598 GCA_041303735.1 Mycobacterium sp. | reverse complement strand
CGCGGTGTCATCAGCGACGCGCAAGGACCGACAGTCGAAGCGGAAGGACTTTTCATCATGCCGGCATGGGCTCGAGAGCGAAGTGACATGGGGACTGCGACCGGATGAAATTCTACGTCAGCAGTGCATTCGTCGACACCGGCGAGATCGTCGAGATAGCCAGGGCCGCAGATGAACTCGGGTACGAAGGCATCGCGATCGCCGACCATGTGGTCAATCTGGAGACACTGGCGACTCCGTACCCGTACACCCCCGACGGCCAGCGACGCTGGCAGCCGTTCACCGACTGGCCCGATCCCTGGGTGCTGGTCGGCGCCCTGGCCCAGGCGACACAGCGGCTGAAGTTCATCACCACCGTCTACATCCCGGCGATGCGCGACCCGTATTCGGCGGCCAAGGCCATCGGCACCGCGGCGATCCTGTCGGGAGGGCGCGTCGAACTCGGCATCGGGGTGGGCTGGTGCGCGGAGGAGTTCGCCCTGCTCGGCCAGCAGTTCGCCAAGCGCGGCAAGCGCACCGACGAGATGCTGGAGCTGTTCAAGGCGCTCTGGAAGCCCGGATGGACCGAGTTCGACGGCGAGTTCTACCAGACGCCACGGCTGGAGATGACGCCCACACCGCCGCCGATCCCGATCTACTCGGGCGGACTCTCGGACATCGCGCTGCGGCGCGCGTCGCGCAACGACGGCTGGATCGGCGACCTCATCGGCATGGATCAGGCCATCGCCTCGGTGACCCGGATCCGTGAACTGCGGGCCGACAAGGGTCTTGGCATGGAGGATTTCGCCGTCATCACCCCGCTCATGGACGCCTTCCTCCCCGAGCACTACGAACGCGCCGAAGCCGGTGGTATTCACGCCGTCCTCACCATGCCGTGGATGTTCTACTCCGGTCCCGAGGCGACACTGGAGCAGAAGATCGACGGAATGCGCCGCTTTCGCGACGATCTGGCGCTCGATTCTTAGGGATTGCACTCCGGGCAGACGGCCGGGTCGGCCCATGCAGCGGGGACCGGGCGTTCGATGCGGTGCGGACAGGCCGGGCAGCTGTGAATCTCGCTGCGCGGAAGCGGAGTCGGGGTGGCGCAGATCCGGCAGGGCAGACCTGCTTCGTTATCGACCCGGCCGAATCCCGGGGTGGCGCATCGCGGGCACCGGGTGGCCAGCCGGCGGGCCAGGGTGGCGGCCAGCCGGATCAGCACCCGTCGGCGGCTCGGGTTGTAATGGGCACGCAGGTCCGGTTCGACGATCGCCAGGTGTTCGGTCGAGAGCGCGGCCGCGGCGGCGATGGCCGTGCGCAGGGCCTCGCCGTGGGTGATGCCCTTGACGATCCGATCGGGGTCCGGTGGCTCACCGGAGGGCCGCACGATCAGAGCCTGGTGCGGCAGCTCCGACACCAGCCCCCGCGGCACGTCGTCGTAGCCGGCGACCCGTGCCGATGATCCGGGAACCGATGTCGTCCGGTATCCCTCGAGGACCTCGATCCCGAGGTCGTCATCGCAGAACAGCAGGATCTCCTCATGGCCCGTCAAACCGATGCCTGTCAAACCGATGCCGGTCCACCCGAGGCCACCCAGCGGCCCGTAGCTCGCCTCGCTGGCCAGGCCCAGTGACAGGCCGGTGGTCTCCATCGCCAGCCGCGCCTTGCCGCGGGCGGCGTCGAGGGCGGCACCGGGCCGCGGTTGCTCACCGGTGAACGTGCCGAATCGGTCGGTGTCGAGTCGCTGCGGGGTGATCAGCCGGGCGTCGAGAAACTCATGGAACGCCGGTGCGAGCTGGTGCTGCTTGCCGTGTCGCGTTCCGACCGCGATGCGGGCTCGGTGATACGGCGGCCGGTTCGCCCGCTCAGCCGACTTCCTGGTGCTCATGGAGTACGTCGAGGATCTCGCCGATGCGATGTCCCCGCTCGACCGGGTGCCGAAGCGGCCGGTCGCCCTTGATCCGGTAGGTGTTGCGCCGGCCTTCCCGCAGCCGATCGAGGTATCCGGTCTCCACCAGATCGCTCACGATGCGCTGGGCTGCGCGTTCGGTGACCCCGACGCGCTCGGCGACATCTCGGAGCCGGATGCCCGGGTCGCGTGCGATACACAGCAGAGCATGCGCGTGATTCGTCAGGAAAGTCCACTCCGCCATGACAGGAGAGTACTTCCCATCCAGGGTCGATGACCCCGTTACCGCGCCGATGCCTAACACCCGTCATGAGAATCATGATTCCAGAAGCTTGACACCGGCAACTCAATACACGTAATTTAAATCGCATGTTCACGATCATGGGTGGTGTTCTGATGGCGACGGTTGCGGCGCCGCTGCTCGCAGCGGTCGCGGCATTCACGGTCGGTTCACGCGTACCCCGTCCGATCGGCGTTCTGGGCGCCGCCACCGCAGGTCTGGGCTTCCTCGGAGCCGTGGCACTGACGGTCGCCGCCGCCGGCGGCGAGCCGGTCCACGCCGCGCTGGGACCGGTTGCCCTCACCGCGGACCGGCTGGCGGTGGTGTTGCTCCTGCTGGTCTTCGGAGTCAGCGCCATCGCCCAGGCCTACGCCGCGCGCTACCTTTCGGGTGACCCCCGGGCGGCCTGGTTCACCGGCGGCGCGGGTCTGCTCACCTTCGCCTCGGCCGGCCTGATGACCGTCGACACCCTGATCGGTCTGGCCTTCTTCTGGACGATGGCGGGCGCGGCGCTGTGCCTGCTGCTGGCGACGTACTGGCATCTGCCGGCCGCCCGCGATGGCGTGCGCCGCACCGTCACGGCCTTCGTCGTCGGCGATCTTGCGCTGTGGGCGGCGGTGGCCGTGGCCACCGCGACCTGGGGCCGCATCGACCTGCGGGCCGTGGAGCCGGGGCAGTTCAGCGGCGCCGCCGTGTCGGTGGTGGCCATCCTCGTCGTGGTCGCGGCGCTGTCGCGCTCCGCGCAGATTCCCTTCCACCGCTGGCTGCCGGCCACTCTGGCCGCACCGACACCGGTGTCGGCGCTGCTGCACGCGGGGGTGGTCAATGCCGGCGGCATCCTGCTGATCCGCCTGGCCACACTGACCGCCGACGACGCCGCGCGGGTGCTGACCATCATCGCCGGAGTGGCGACCATGGCCTACGGCGGGCTCATCATGCTCGTCAAGCCCGATGTCAAGGGCGCGCTGGTGAACTCGACCACCGCCCAGATGGGCTTCATGATCCTCACCTGCGGACTGGGACTCTGGGCCGCCGCGGTGATCCACCTGGTGGCGCACGGCTTCTACAAGGCCACCCTGTTCCTCTCCTCGGGCTCGGCGGTCGCGGCCGCACGCCGCCACGAGTTCGCCCCGCCGGCGCGCCACGTCAGCCGTGGCCGGCAGGCCCAGTCCGCCGTCACCGCGGTCGCCCTGACGGCACTGGCGCTGGCGGCCGCGCTCGCGGTGGTTCCACTGCCGGCCGGCGACCACGCGGCGGAGCAGGCGCTGCTGATCTTCGCCTTCGTCACCGGCACCGCGGCGATGTGGGGCTGGCTGCAGCGCCGGCCCGGGTTGGGTGGCGCGCTCAGCGGCGCGGCCTTCCTGATTCCCGCCGCGGTGGCATATGTGGCGATCATCCACACACTCAGCGATTTCCTGGCACCCGCGCTGCCGCCGTCCACCCTCGGGCTGCCGGCGGTGTGGATCGTCACCGCCGCGGTGCTCATCACCCTCGGCGCGCTGGGTCTCACGCGCTGGACCCCGGCGGCTGACCGGCTGCACCGCACCCTCTACGTCAACGCGCTCGGCGCCGGCCACACCCCGGTCCGGCACCGGGTGCCTGCTGATCCCACGTCCGCTCAACTGACTCCGAGCCCGCTCGTGACCGCAGCCACCCCCGGGGACACCCCCAGGGACACCACCGCAGACTCCGTGGCCATCCAGACCCGGCGCGCCCAACTGCGCACGGCGGTCACCCTCGCGGCCCGGGTGGTGCCCACCCACTACCCGCTGGAGACCTTCATCGCGGTCAACCCGCTGGCCGGACTGGAGGGTCTTCCGTTCGAGCAGGCGCTGCGGCGCGCCGGCGACCTCTACGGCATGCCGGGCACCCTGGGCGAGCCGGCCTTCCGGCAGCTGTACGCCCAGGGCCGGATCACCGACGCCGATCTGGATGGCGCCTTGATGCGCCGCTATCCGAATCTGGCCGCGGAGCGGGATCTGCGGGTCGGCGACGGCACCATCAGCGCACTGGAGCTGCTGCGGGCGGACCTGCTGCACGGCACCGGTGCCCCCGCCCCGACCCGCCGTTTCCGCACCCGCTCCGAGGAGCAGGCGCCGGAGGTCGCCGAGGCCGTCGACGCGCAGACCTCGAAGTGGTGCTCGGCGTTCTTCGGCGGGGCGGCCTGGCCGATGCCCGACCGCGAGGACGGCTTCTACGTGGCCTGGCGGGGACTGGCCGCCCGGGACCGGTCGGTGTCCCGCGCCGTGCGCGCGGACCTGCGCCTGGCGGCGCCGCGACCGGACGACGCCGTCGCCGAGGCGCTGCATCGGCTGGGAGTCGATGACGAGGCGCGGATCCCGTACCTGCAGGCGCACCTGACCCGGATGCCGGGCTGGGCGGCTCACGTGCAGTGGCGTTCCGGCCGCGACGGGGGTGTCGACGTGCTGGCGTACCTTGCCATGCGGCTGACCTACGAGGCGGCCATGCTGGCCCACCATCGCGGCGGCGGCCGCACCCGTGCCGAGGTGCCGGCAGAGCTGGCCCCCGCCCGCCAGCGGGCAGCCCGACTGCTCGATGACATCGACCTGGTGGCCGCCGGTGAGGATGAACTCGTGGCTGTGGCGCGGGTTTTGACCGTCCTGCCGAGCACCGCACGAGAAACTCTGTGGCAGAACGCTTTCGAGGCACACTACCGCGACCGGCTGCTGGCGGAGTTGTCGATCCCGCGGCCCGCCCCCGCGGGTGAGGTGCACACCCAACTGGTGAGCTGCATCGACACTCGCTCCGAAGGTTTGCGACGCCACCTCGAGGCCCTCGGCGGGTACGAGACACTCGGCTTCGCCGGCTTCTTCGCGGTCGCCATCCGCTACACCGACATCCTCCGCGGGGCGCCGAGTGACCTGTGCCCGGTGCTGATCGCCCCCAACCACGACATCACCGAGACCCCGGTCCCCGACGCCGACGGTGCCGCCGCTCGGCGGATCGCCGGCGTCACCCGGATGGCCGGTGCGGAGTCGGCGTTCCACTCCGCCAAGGAGGCCCTCGCCGCGCCGTTCACCCTCGCCGAGGCCGCCGGCTGGGCTGCCGCGCCGCTGTCGGCGGCCAAGACCCTTACCCCGGCGATCAGCGCCGGGATCCGGCGGCGACTGCGCGACGCGCTGGCCCCGCAGGCGCCGACGCAGATCGACCTGGCCGCGATGCCACACAACGAGCAGGTGCTCTTCGCCGAGGTCGCGCTGACCACCATGGGTCTGACCCAGGGGTTCGGCCGGCTGGTGGTGCTGTGCGCGCACGGCAGTACCACCGAGAACAACCCCTATCAGGCGTCGCTGGACTGCGGAGCCTGCGGGGGACAGGGCGGTGCGCCCAACGCCCGCACCGCGGTGGCGATCCTCAACCGGCCGCAGGTGCGGGCCGGACTGCTCAGCGCGGGAATCGACATCCCCACCGAGACGCTGTTCGTCGCCGCGCAGCACGACACCGCTGTCGACCGGGTGACGATTCTGGACCGTCACCTGGTCCCGGCCGACTACCGGGCGGACCTGCAACGGCTGGACCGCGACCTCGCGACGGCGGGCGCGCGACTGGCGGCCGAGCGGTGCACGGTGCTGCCCGGTGCCACCGGCCGGCTGTCGCCGGCGCGGGCGGCACGCCACGTGTCCACCCGCTCGAGCGACTGGGCGCAGGTCTACCCCGAATGGGGTCTGGCCGGCAATGCGGCGTTCATCGTGGCCCCCCGCGACGTCACCGCCGGAATCGACCTGAAGCGCCGGACGTTCCTGCACTCCTACGTCGCCGAGGTGGACACCGACGGTTCGGCGCTGGAGACCATCCTCACCGCCCCGCTGGTGGTGGCGCAGTGGATCAACTGCCAGTACTACTTCTCGACGGTGGCCCCGGAGGTCTTCGGCGCCGGCACCAAGACGATCCACAACGTGGTCGGCAGCGTCGGGGTGATCGCCGGGCACACCGGTGACCTCCAACTCGGGCTCCCGTGGCAGTCGGTCTCCGACGGGATGCGTCTGCTCCATGAGCCGCAGCGCCTGCTGGCGGTGGTCCAGGCGCCGCTGGAACGCATCGACGAGATCGTCGAGCGCAACCCGATCCTGCAGCAGCTCTTCGGTAACGACTGGGTGGCACTGACCGCCCGGGAGAACGCCGCGGAGCCCTGGCAGAGATGGACCCGATCGGGCTGGTGCCCATGGGCCGAAAGTTCAGAGCACGTCCACCCGAGCTACGACAAGGAGATGGTTCCATGACAACACCCACATCCGTGCCCGCCCTGACCAAGATGACGAAGGTCGAGGTCGTCGTCTCCGGCGGAGACGCGGCGGCGGTGCGCGAGCTGATTCAGAGCGTCGGCGCCACCGGCTTCACCAGCCTCTCCGGTGTGTCGGGCCTGGGCCACAACGGCTACCACCAGGGCCGCCTGCTGTTCAACCAGCAGGCCGCGCTGGAACTGATCATCACCGTGGTTCCCGACGGCAAGGCCGAGGTACTGATGGCCGGCCTGCGCCCCCTGCTCGACGCCTCCTCCGGGGTGATGTTCGTGACCGAGACGTTCGTCAGCCGACCCGAGTACTTCAGCTAGCGCAGCAGGTAACCCCAGGCTTTCGCCAGTGAACCCCCGAGAAAGGAATCACCTCATGTCCGACCCACTGATCACCTGGCAGCGGCTTCGCGCCGGCAATGAGCGCTTCTTCATACCCGTCCGCGGGCACCGGGGCCCACTGGTGGACGAGCGCCCCGTCGCCGCCGTGTTCCGCTGCGCTGACGCTGGTGTGGCCAGCGAACTGGTGCTGGGCCAGAGTTGGGGCTCGCTGATCGAGGTGAGCACCTGGGGCCACATGGTCGACTCCGCGGTGATCGCCTCGCTGGAGTACGCCGTGCAGACCCTCGAGGTGCCGCTGATCGTGGTCCTGGGTCACCCGGGCTGCGGCGCCATGCGCACCGCGATGCGGGCGTGGAATGACGCCGACATGCCGACCGGTGCGGCCCGGATGATGGTCGAGCAGGCGATGGGCTCCATCGTCCGCCGCGGAGCGTGCGCGGATTCCGTTGAGACGGTGGCATGTGCGCATATCGTCGAGACCGGCCTGGGTCTGCTGGAGCGTTCCCCGGTGATCGCACGGCGCGTGGACGCCGGACGATGCGGGATTGTCTGTGCCACAACCAATTCCGACGACGGACGCCTTCGCGCCTACGCCACGGTCGGCGCGGTAGGCGAGATCTCCGATTCGCTGATGGAGTGCGTCTGAGGCGTCAGCGGTTGAATCCCGGCTCGGCGACGATCGCCTCGGTCAGCGGCTGACTTTCGTTGGGGATCGGGTTGGGCGTGGCCACGATTGCCGCGTCGGACTCGGCAGGCATCGGAGCCTCGGCAGGCATCGACGCCGAGCCCGGAGCCTCGGCGGCGGCAGGCGGCACGTACGGCGGCGGGATGTCGACGATGTAGGGCTCGCTGTAAATCGGTGCGTCGGGCATCCGTGGCGGCGCGCCGCCGGTCTTGGTCAGGGCGAACGGGATGGCCAGACTCTGCGCTTCGACGTCGCAGGCGCCGCTGCTGAAAATGCTGGCGTAGCCGTTGAGGTTGGTGGCGTCCCAGGAGTAGTTGTTGCGCCCCGGCGCCGCCGAACCGTCGTTGCACAGGATCGCATCGGACTGCTCGACGAAGAGGATCCACGAGCCCACCGTCCAGTACGCGTTGGCGTTCCAGGGTGCCCGCTTGGCATTGCCGGTCTCGGCCACCTGCACGCAGCGGACGGTGTCGTCGGGGCAGGGCGTGACGGTCCAGGTCGCCGACTCGCCGGCCTCGGACTCGAAGGTGAAAGTGCCCACAGCGCCGGGATCGACCGTCGGGCCGACAACCTCGGCACCCGCCGGGCCCGCGAGGCCCAGTACGACACCTCCCAGAACGGCGGCGGTGGCCGCGCGGGTCAGTTTCATGATGCTCCTCATCGCTGGATTCGTGCACCTGCGTCTCGCTGGCCACATGCGTACCGCAGTATGGCAGTACCGGCGGGTTTATGCGGGGCGAGTGGGGTAGCAGGGCCGGACCGGTGCCTCAGACCCCACCCGGACTGGCCTCATCTGATGCTCAGCTTGCGCTCAACCGAATCTCAGGTTATGTTTGCTGTGCAGGGCAGGTGGGCCCAGATCACTTGTGGGGAGTCTGGGGCCACCGCCCTGCCTTAACTTTTCTGGCAACCATCGAAACTGTGCATGTCCGTTTCGTTTTTCGGTTTTCGCTACCGCGAGATGGTGCCCTCAAAGCCTGCTAGGCCGCAGTCGGGAACACATGCGACCGGCGGGGGTGAATTAGCCAGGTCCGGCTTACACGTCGTAGTACAGCGCGAACTCGTACGGGTGAGGCCGGATCTGGATCGGCATGATCTCGTTCTCCCGCTTGTAGGCGATGTAGGTCTCGATGAGATCCGAGGTGAACACC
>JBFYOQ010000151.1:0-7153 GCA_041303735.1 Mycobacterium sp. | reverse complement strand
TGAAGCCGGGGAAGGCGGTGTTGCGCTGGCCGGTCACCCAGCCCAGTTGACCCGAGGTCAACGAGGTGGGCGTTGCTTTCACCACGGCGGCGGAAGGCTGGACCGAGGCGCCGGCCAGGCGGACGCCGCGGCCGGGATCGCGGCGCGACATCGCCGCGACCGCCCAGGTCGCCGGGGCGCTCAACGGCGCCGCGGGGTCATCGCCCGGGTCCGCGGCGGCAGCGGCGGGCAGGGCGACTGACGCGATCTGTGATGAGCCGGCCGACACCGTCGATGACGGCGTGACCGACGCCGCCGCCGCGGGGCGCGCTGTGCGGCTTGTGCTGCTCTTGGTGGGGCGGGTATCTCGAGTCGGCCCGGCCGACGCCCCGGCGCTGGCACGCCCGGAGTCCGCCGAGCGGCCGGACTCTGCGCCCTGGGGCCCCTCTGCCCATGCGACGCTGGTTCCCAACGCCATCGCGGCGCCGATGCCCAGCATGACCGCCAGGCCGCCGATCCGGCCGACGTAGCACCCTGCACCGGTGGAAGAACTCATGCACAAACTCCCGTTTCTGGCTAACCGCAGCTCACGCGGCTGGCAAACGACTGCGGACCCCAACCGCGCACCTGAACAGCACTGTACTGACTCGGTTCAGCGATGTGCCAGCGCCACGGCCCGATTGCGGGAGTCTGCAATCAGAACGTCATCTGCGCGTGCCCGCGGCACGCGGGCGTCACTGCGCGGCGAGGAGTTCAGCCATCCGGCCGATGACGGCCTGCAGGGCCTTGAACGGCCGGATCATCACCTTCACCGAGGTGATGAGGCCCTCATTGTTCCAGTGGATCATGTCGATGCCCTCCACCGAGAGGCCGTCGACCTCGGCGGCGAAGTGCAGCACGGCCGAATTCGGGCCGATCCACTTCTCGACGTAGTGGAAATCGGTGCCGGAGAACATCTGTTCGGCGGCCCGCAGGTACGCCGCTGTCTTCTCCCGGCCGTGCTGCGGGGTGAAGACCGCCGGCGAATAGAACACGGCGTCGGCGGCAAGCATGTCATCGAGCTGGGCCGTCTGTCCGCTCTCGATGACGCTCAGCCACCGGTCGATCACCGCGGCGGTCATGTCACCAGTTCCACAGCGACATATCGCCGGCAGGGTAGTTCGCGCAGATATCGGTGGTGTTGGCCGCCACACCCTTGTTGTTGAAGAACAGCTTGGCGTGGTTGGGCCACTGGAACGCCAGCGGATCGGCGTAGATGTTGGTGGCCAATTCCTCCGACCAGGCCCGGCGCTCAGCCGGCGTTTTGGCGAAGAAACCGTGGATGTAGTCCTGCGCCGCCCGCTGTACCTCGGGCGACTTGTTGTTGTAGTCGATCATGTAGCGCTCGTAGTAGATCGGCTCCACATCGCGTGCGGCGGCCATGATCTGCTCGGCGGTGCAGGTGGTCTTGATCATCCGGTTCGGGATGGGGTAGTCGTCGGTGGCATCGGCCGACGCGGCCGCCGGGCACAGTGCTGCGGCGAGGGCCACCCCCAGGGCGGCGGCTCCCGTGCGGGCCAGATGGTTGCGCATGCGATTCATGATTGTCCTCCCGGGTGGGCGCTCACAAGTTCAGGGTCAGTGGCTGTGGCTGTGGCCGGTGCCGGCCACGGAGCGGGTGCCGGCCGCTGCCGGACCTGCTGCGGCCACCAGAACCAGCGGCCCATCAAGGCGGCGATGGACGGTGTCATGAACGAACGCACCACCAGTGTGTCGAACAGCAGGCCCAGCGCGATGGTGCTGCCGACCTGGCCGGCTACCCTCAGATCGCTGACCAGCATCGAGGCCATGGTGGCGGCGAACACCAGGCCCGCCGACGTGACAACGGAACCGGTGCCGGCCATCGAACGGATCAGGCCGGTGTTGACACCGGCGCCGATCTCCTCCTTGAGACGCGAGACGAGCAGCAGGTTGTAGTCCGAACCCACCGCCAACAAGATGATCACCGACATGGCGAGCACCATCCAGTGCAGCGGTATCCCGAGGATGTGCTGCCAGATGAGCACCGACAGGCCGAACGAGGTGCCCAGTGACAGTGCGACCGTTCCCACGATCACCGCTGCAGCGACAATGCTCTTCGTCATGATCAGCATGATGATGAAGATCAGGCACAGCGATGCCAGTCCGGCGATCAGCAGGTCGTAGTTGGCGCCCTGCTGCATGTCCTTGTACGCCGACGCGGTTCCGCCGAGATAGACCTTGGACCCCTCCAGTGGCGTGCCCTTGATGGATTCGAAGGCGGTGTTCTTGATCTTGTCGATGAGTGCGATGCCCTGGGGACTGGCGGGATCGCCTTCGTGAGCGATCATGAACCGCACCGACTTTCCGTCCGGTGAGATGAACATCTTCATCCCGCGCTTGAACTCTTCGTTCTCGAAGACCTCCGGCGGTAGATAGAAGGTGTCGTCGTTCTTCGCGGCGTCGAAGGCCTGGCCCATCGCGGTGGCGTTGTCCTGCATCTCCTGCATCTGATTCTGCATGCCGCCCATCGTCGACTGCATGGTCATCATCATGGTCCGCATGTTCTTCATGCTCTCGATCATCGGCGGCATGATCGTGAGCATCTGCGGCATGATGGCGTCGAGCCTCTCCATGTCGACGGTCACCGCGTCCAGGTCGTCGGTCAGCGCGTTGACACCGTCGATGCTGTCGAAGACCGAACGCACAGCAGAACAGACCGGGATGTCGAAACAGTGCGGCTCCCAGTAGAAGTAGTTGCGGATCGGCCGGAAGAAGTCGTCGAAGTTGGCGATCTTGTCACGCAGATCCTTGGTGGTGGCCACCATTGCCTTGGTCTTGCCCACCATGTCGTGGGTGACGCCGGTGAGTTCGGTCATCACCTCGAGTTGGCGCTCCATGCTGACGACGGTGGCCGCCATGTCGTCACCCATCGTGAGCATGTCCTTCATGCGGTCCTGCATATAGGACATGTTCAGCTGCTGGGTGGCGCCGGACATGCTGATGATGAACGGGATCGAGGTGTGCTCGATCGGGGTTCCCTGCGGGCGGGTGATGGCTTGGACCCGTCCCACCCCGGGGATCCGGAAGATGTTCTTGGCGACCTTGTCGATGACCAGCATGTCGGCGGAGTTGCGCAGGTCCTGATCGGTCTCGATCATCAGCAGTTCCGGGTTCATCCGCGACTGCGGGAAGTGCCGGTCGGCCGCCGCGTAGCCCACGTTGGCCGGCAGGTCCGGCGGCAGGTAGTCGCGGTCGTTGTAGCTGTTGACATACGTCGGCAGGGCCAGCAGGCCGATGAGCGCCAGTGCGGTGGATGCGATGAGGATCGGCCCGGGCCACCGGACGACGGCCGTTCCGATCTTGCGCCAGCCCTGGGTCCCCACGGCCCGCTTGGGGTCGAGCAGCCCGAAGTGGCTGCCGATGGTGAGCAGGGCCGGCGCCATGGTCAGTGCGGCGAAGGTGGCCACCAGCATGCCGATCGCCAACGGGATGCCCAGGGTCTGGAAGTAGGGCAGCCGGGTGAAGTGCAGACAGAAGGTCGCCCCCGCGATGGTCAGCCCCGAGCCCGCGATGACGTGGGCGGTGCCGTGATACATGGTGTAGAACGCGGTCTCGCGGTCTTCGCCGGCCAGTCGGGCCTCGTGATAGCGGCCCAGGATGAAGATGGCGTAGTCGGTGGTGACGGCGATCGCCAGGGTGGTCAACAGATTGACGGCGAACGTCGACAGACCGAAGAGGTCGTGGGCGCCCATGATGGCGACGGCGCCGCGGGCCGCGGCCACCTGCAGGCCGACCATCAGCAGCACCAGCACCACTGTGACCGGCGAGCGGTAGATGAACATCAGCATCAGCAGGATGACGACGAGGGTTACCGCGGTGATCTTGTGCACGCCTTTGTCGCCGGCATGCTGCTGGTCGTACATCAGCGCCGCCGGGCCGGTGACGTAGACCTTAAGTCCCTGTGGCGGTGCGGAATTGGCGACGATGTCGCGCACCGCCTCAACGGACTCGTTGGCCAGGCTCTCGCCCTGATTACCGGCCAGATAGAGCTGTACGTAGGCGGCCTTGTTATCCGCGCTCTGCGCCCCCGAGGCGGTGAGCGGATCGCCCCAGAAATCCTGGACATTCTGAACGTGGACGTCATCGGCGCGCAGCGTCGCGATCAGGGTGTCGTAGTAGTCGTGGGCTTCGTCACCGAGCGGAGCGTCGCCTTCGAGCAGGATCATCGCCGAGCTGTTGGAGTCGAACTCGTCGAAGGTCTGGCCGACCTGCTTCATCGCCTGCAGTGACGGCGCATCGTCGGGTGCCAGCGAGACCGAGTGCTGTTGGCCGACGATCTCGAGTTGCGGAACGGCGACGTTGAGGAAGCCCACCAACACCAGCCAGCCGAGCAGAATCGGCACCGAGAACAGCCGGATGAACCGGGGGATCGCCGGATGCGCGCCGACGTGGCGGTTGGCGGCGGTGTTCTCGCCGGCCGGGATGATCACAGGGCTGGGGGCCGACTTGCGCCTCCACAGCTTGACCATTGCGTTCCTTGAGCTTTCTGCGGTCGAGCGAACCGAACCCCGACCAAGAGATTAGCTTATGTAACTGATCGGCCTACAATCCGCATATGACCATCACGATGCGGGTTGTGACCGCCGTCGCAACCGCTCTTGCGACCGCTGGGGCCGCGGTGATCCTGGCCGCGCCGGCCAGTGCCGACCCCGATATCGACTTCGCCAACCAACTGAACGGCTTCGGCATCTACGGCCCGCGTGATTACAACGCCTGGCTGGGCAAGATCGCCTGTAAGCGGTTGGCCCGGGGGGTGGACACCGACGCCTACTCGTCGGCGAACTTCATCGAGCGCAACCTTTCGCCGGACAACACGACGGCCCAGGCTCTGCAATTCCTCGGCGCCGCGATCGGAATCTACTGCCCCGATCAGTCCGGGGTGCTGCAGAGCGCGGCCCAGTAGCGCCGGCGTCGCCGGTGAGTGGAGACGTACGTCGCCGGTGAGCAAAGCCGAACGCACCCTCGCCGAGGAGATCCCCGCTCCGCCGGAGGATGTCCGGTCGTTCTACGTCGACCTGGGCAAGATCGCCGACATCCATCCGCTGGTGGTGTCGGTCCGCACTGTCGCGCGACACGGCACCGCTGACGGCTATCGGCAGACCTACCGCGTCAAAGATGTAGTGCCGCTGGGATTTCTGCGGCTTCCGGTCACCTATACCGCCGAGTTGGACGTTCCCGACGACGGCCCGGTGACCGCGCGGTCGCGGCAGTTCCCGCGGGTGCGGCTGGATTCGTCGGTCAGCTTCACTGCGAGCCCGGGCGGCACGTTGCTCACCGAGCGGATCGTCATCCGCGCACCGTGGCCGCTGCTGTCGGTGACGGTGCGCCAGGCCGTGGCGGCGCACACCGAGATGCTCGCCGCGCTGCGGCGGCGCTTCGAGTCGCGACGCCCCTAGCTTCGTGGCCTAGCCGGCGAGCTTGCCGTTGTCGATCGCGTAGACCGCACCGTGCACGGCCGCGGCCTCGTCGCTGGCCAGGAAGGCGATGACGTTGGCCACATCGGATGCCTCCATCAAGCCCCGAGGCGCGGCGATCCGCATGATCAGTTTGAAATCCGCCTCCTCCGGGGCTGAGAAGTCGGTGACCTGGGGGGTCAGCATCCCGCCCGGGCAGACCACGTTGACCCGCAGCCGCTCGCGGGTGAACTCCACCGCCAGTGCCCGGGTCAGGCCGACCAGACCGTGCTTGGCGGCGCAGTACCCGGCCGAGTAGACCTCGCCCTCCAGTCC
This sequence comes from Mycobacterium sp., assembly GCA_041303735.1. GTDB lineage: Bacteria > Actinomycetota > Actinomycetes > Mycobacteriales > Mycobacteriaceae > Mycobacterium. The sequence continues at coordinate 1,385 of JBFYOQ010000151.1, read as the reverse complement.
GGCGACCGAGGCGACGTTGACGATGTTGCCGCCGGATTCCAGCAGATGCGGCAGTGCGGCGCGGCACAGGTAGAACGGCCCGCTGAGGTTGGCCGCCAGGTCGTATGCCCAGTCGTCGTCGGCGACGTCGGCGGTGTGGCGCATCTGATGAAAGCCCGCGGCGTTGACCAGCACATCGATCCGGCCGAACCGGGCGACGCACTGCGCCACGGCATCCCGGCAGGCCGCCGCGCTGGTGATGTCCACCGGGGCGTACGCCCCGCCGGGCACCGACTCGAACACCTCGGCCATCCGCTCGGTGTTGCGGGCGATGCCGAACACCGTGGCCCCGCTGCGGGCGAACAGCCTCGCGACCGACGCCCCGAGCCCCGAGGACGCCCCGGTGACCAACGCCACCTTCCCGTTCAGCTGTGCCATCACTGCACCCTTTCATCCGACCGCACCCGGCCCTGAAACCGCACGTCAGAGGCATACAGGCCAATGGCCTGAATCATTACACGTGAGTGACCATGCGCCTGCGGAAAGGCATCTTCGGCCACCGTCGAGTTGAATAGGGGGGCCGGGGGCGACGGGCGCCCCCACCGGTGAGTCAGGGAGTGGTCTGTGCACACGATCGACACCACGTCGACCAGCACCGCCACGACCGCTGACCCGGCCCCCTGTGCGGAATTCGATGTCTGGCACGCCGGTGTACGGCGGGCCGCCCTAGCCCACGTCGCCGAGTTCATCGACACCCGGGCACTGCCGCACCTGGCCCGTACAGGTATCGACATCGCCCCCGACGTGCTCGTCGGACTGCTCGACGGCGGTAAGTGCCTGCGCTCCACCTTCATGTACCTGGGCTGGCTGTGCGGCGCCGATCCCGACGTGGGCGCCAACGGGGCCGCGCTGCGCGCCTGCGCCGGCCTGGACCTGCTGCACGCCTTCGCCCTGCTGCAGGACGACGTCATGGACGACTCCCCGCTGCGCCGTGGCCGGCCCGCCGCGCATGTCAGGTTCGCCCAGTGGCACCGCGACCGGGGTCTGTCCGGCTCGCCGGCACGATTCGGCGCGTCGGTGGCGGTTCTGCTCTCCGATCTCTGCCTGGTGTGGGCCGAGCAGATGATGCGCGTCAGCGGAGTGTCGGCCACCGCGCTGGAACGGGCCTGGCCGCACTACGACGCCATGCGGATCGAACTCGCCGTCGGCCAGATCGCCGACGTTGCCAACGACGCCGCAGCCCTGCCCACGCTGGAAGCCGTGCTCGACGTGGCCGCGCGCAAATCGGGTAACTACACCGTGCGCCGGCCGCTGGAGATCGGTGCGGCGATGGCCGGACGCGATGATCTGCTCGAGGCGCTGGGCGGCTACGGCGGCCTGATCGGCGAAGCGTTCCAGATGCGCGA
>JBFYOQ010000150.1:0-3069 GCA_041303735.1 Mycobacterium sp. | reverse complement strand
GCCCAGCGCCCACAACACCGCGTCGGCGCCACCCGGTGGCTGCCCGGTGGTCCAGTGCACCTCCCCTTCGGTGATGGCATCGCAGCCGAAACCGTCCGGGATGGCGGCCCGGTGCCCGGGGTGAATACCCACCCCGAGTCGCACCAGTCGCCGCTGCAGGTGGTCCCAGACTCGCGGGTGGTGCTCGCGCAGTGCGCGGTCGTGCGGGAAGTACAGGTCCACCGCGGTGGCCGGCCAGCGGGCGGCGATATTGGCCGCGGCGCTGACCGCCGCCGCCCCGCCGCCGATCACCATCACCGATGCGGCGGTGGCCAGCCGGTCATGGGCCGCGACGATCTCCGCGCGCACCTCATCGGCACTCTGCAGTCCCGGCCGGCGCCAGAAGCCGTTCATCACCCCGGTCGAAATGACAAGCGCATCATAGGTTTCGGCGATTTCGGTGCCGTCGAGCTGTCGGGCGTGCACGGTGCGACCGGCCAGGTCGACTCCGGTCAGTTCGGCGTGCAGCGTCCGGACGGGGTCCAGCGCACGGTACCGGTCGAACGGCACCAGATAATCGCTCGCCCAGTCAGCCGGGCGGGTCAGCCGCACGCCGAGTTCCTGGCCGCTGACCAGTGCGGGCTTGGCCGAGATACCGACCACGTCGGCCGAGCGCGCCAGCCGGATCGCGGTCAGTAACCCGCTGTCGCCGAGGCCGGCCACCACCACCCGAGGGCGGCTCACATGCCGGTCCTGCGGGGCGGACGCGGCACCAGGCGCGGTACCCGGTCGATCACGTCCTGGTACTGCGGGCGGCGTTCCAGGCTGCGCTTCTCCATCATCGGGATGCTGGCCCCGAGGAACATCACCACCATCACCACCACACCGACCAGCAGCCACCAGGCGTCGCGGGGGGAGGCGGCGATGCCGAACAGCGCCACCGAGAGCCAGAATCCGACCTCCCCGAGGTAGTTCGGGTGGCGCGACCACCCCCACAGCCCCTGATCCATCACGGCCCCTGGCCGACGGGCGGCGACGAACCGGCGCATCTGGGTATCGGCCACCAGTTCCAATGTCACCGCGGCCATGCCCACCGCGAACGCCAGCCACGTCAGCCACACCAGGCCGTCCCCGGGACGGGTCAGGGCGATGTAGGCCGGCACCATGCCGACGAACACCTGCAGGGTCGGGAACAGGTGGATGCCGAACAGGTCGGCCAGGAACGCGAAGCGCCCCGCGCCGTCCCGCAAGATCGGATAGCGCCAGTCCTCGTGGTGCAGACCGGCGAACCCGACTGCCCAGTTCGACGTCAACCGGACGGCCCAGTAGCCCACCACCACCGCCATCAACCAGGCACGCAGCGCACCGGTCCCGGACAGGCCGATCGGGCCCTGCCACCACCAGTAGGCCAGCAGTAGTGCGGGTATCACACTCCAGTAGGCGTCGTAGAAACTCGAGTTCCGGTAGGCCCGGCTGAAGGCGAAGATCACCAGGGTCGCCAGCACGTCGGCGACCAAGGTGTCCAGCCACAGCCGGCCGGTGCTCGGCGCCCACAGCAGCCAGGCGGCGGCGACGGCGACCGCGACGACGTAGGCCAGCGCAACCAAGGCCAGTGCACGGCCCTTGCTCATCGCGGCCTCCTCATCCCACCCGGAAATGTTAGACCACGTCACTTCGTGGGTAGCGCCGTTCATGACCGCGACGCCCGAACCGGCGGTGCTCTCACGGTGTGCCCGCACCGACGCGGATATCGTTGCTTCATGAGCACTGTTGCTGATGGCGACCGGGTGGCCGAACTGGCTCAGAAGGTCGTTGCCGAGCACGACCCCAAACAGGTTCCGGTGACCGAATTCCTCGGCGCGTGTTACGACGCCGGGTTGTCGTGGGTGCACTTCCCCGAGGGCCTCGGCGGGCTGGGCGCCTCCCGCGGGCTGCAGGCCGTTGCCGACACCATTCTGCAGGGCGCCGGCGGCCCGGTGCCGCTGGGCCTGAACCCGATGGGCTACGGCATGGCCGCCCCGACTGTCCGTGAGCACGCACACAGCGACGACATCAGGAAGTTCTTTCTGCGTCCGCTGGCCACCACCGAGGACATCTGGTGCCAGCTGTTCTCCGAGCCGGGCGCAGGATCCGATTTGGCCGGTCTGGCCACCTCCGCGGTGCGGGACGAGTCCGGACACGGGGACTGGATCATCAACGGCCAGAAGGTCTGGACCAGCCTGGCGCACAAGGCCCGCTGGGGCCTGCTGCTGGCCCGCACCGACCCGGACGCGCCCAAACACAAGGGGCTGACGTACTTCGTCCTGGACATGCACGCGCCCGGCGTCGAGACCCGGCCGCTACGCCAGATGACCGGTCAGGCCGAGTTCAACGAGGTTTACATCACCGATGCGCGCATTCCCGACCTCCACCGTCTCGGTGCGGTCGGGGACGGCTGGCGGGTGGCGATGACGACGCTGATGAACGAGCGCAGCGCGTTGGGCGCCAGCGGCAGCCGCCGCGGCGGAGGTGCCATCGCCGATGCGGTGCAACTGTGGGCGTCCCGGCCCGACCGGCACACCCCGGTACTGCGCGACCGCCTCACCGGATTGTGGCTGCGCGCCGAAGCCCAACGGCTGACCTCGGAGCGGTCCCGGACGGCGGCCACCACCACCGGCGGCCCCGGACCGGAAGGCTCGATCGGCAAGATGGTGGGCGCGGAGCTCAACCAGAAAATCTACGAGTTCTGCATGGATCTGCTTGGGCCGGAAGGACTTCTGTATCACAGCTACTCCATGTACGGCCAGAATGCGGGTACTGGCGACTGGCGCGGGCCGATCCAGCAGCGCTACCTGCGCAGCCGGGCCAACACCATCGAGGGCGGCACCTCGGAGGTCATGCGCAACATCCTCGGCGAGCGGGTGCTGGGATTGCCTGGCGATCTGCGGGCCGACGCCGGCATGCCGTGGAAGGAGGTGCCGCGTGGCTGAGGAGCTTGCGGATCAGCCCGACATTGTGGCTGAGGAGCTTGCGGATCAGCCCGAAGTTGTGGCTGGCACCGGGATGCGGTTCGCCTTCGATGACGAGCAGCAGCAGCTGAGGGCCGTGGTG
>JBFYOQ010000149.1:0-3394 GCA_041303735.1 Mycobacterium sp. | reverse complement strand
TGCTGTTCGGCGCGATCTCCTCGGTGGCCACCGTGCTGGCGTTCATCCCCATTCTGTGGAGCTTGTCCTTCGACTTGACGGTCTTCGGCGTGACGCTGCCCAAGGCGCTGTTCTGGGTGGCATTCGTGTACGTGTTCTTCGCGACCGTTGTGGCGTTCTGGATCGGCCGCCCGCTGATCCGGCTGAGCTTCCGCAACGAGGCCACCAACGCCGCGTTTCGGTATGCACTGGTGCGTCTGCGCGACGCCGCCGAATCGGTGGGTTTCTATCGGGGAGAGAAGACCGAGCGCTCAATCCTGCGCACCCGGTACGACAACATCATCACCAACTACCGCAACTACGTCCGCAAGACACTGCAGTTCACCGGCTGGAACCTGGCGATGAGCCAGGCCATCACCCCACTCCCGCTAGCCGTGCAGGCGCAGAATCTGTTCAGCGGCAAAATGGATTTCGGCGACGTCACGCAGTCGGCGAGCGCTTTCTCCAGTATCACCGACTCCCTGTCGTTCTTCCGCAACGCCTATGACCAGTTCGCCGCCTACCGCGCCTCGATCATCCGTCTCAACGGCCTTGTTGAGGCCAACCATCAGGCTGGGGAGATGCCGAGTCTGCAGACCCTGCCCAGTACCGATGGCTCCCTGCAGCTGCGTCGCGTCGAGGTGCGCACCCCAGGTGGCGGGCAGTTGCTGGATCCGCTCGATCTGCGGCTGGAGCCCGGCGACACCATGGTGGTCACCGGCCGCTCCGGCTCCGGCAAGACCACGCTGCTGCGCAGCCTTGCGCAGATGTGGCCCTACACCACAGGATCGGTGACCCGCCCGGTCGACGGCCACGAGACGATGTTCCTGTCCCAGCTGCCCTACGTACCGCTGGGCGATCTGCGCACGGTGGTGTCCTACCCCTCGGAGTCCGGCCGGATCGCCGACGAGGACCTGCAGGTGGCCCTCTCCAAAGTGGCGTTGACACACCTGAACTCAAGGCTCAACGAGGAGGCGGACTGGGCCAAGGTGCTCTCCCCCGGTGAGCAGCAGCGCATCGCCTTCGCGCGCATCCTGCTGACCCGCCCCCGGGTGGTCTTTCTCGACGAAGCCACCTCGGCGCTCGACGAGGGTCTGGAGTACGTCGTCTACGACCTCATCCGTACCGAACTGCCCCGCACCATCGTCGTCAGTGTCAGTCACCGGCCGACCGTCGACCGATATCACCTCCAGCACCTCGAACTGCTGGGCGACGGCGCCTGGCGGCTCGGCCGGGTCACGGGAGACGAACCGGCGCCGGTCTGACGGCATTGCTGAAATGCTGGGCGAGAACCGAAAGGTGAACTCCCAGGGACTCGTGAACCGGAGGTGAACTCCCATGGAGTTGTACGAGCCCTCGCTGGACTGGGCGAACGAGCTCGCGCAGTCGCTGCTGTGGACGGCCAAGGCCTGGCTGATCACCGCGGTCGCGACGCTCATCGTGCTGGTGCTGCTGGCCCGCCTCACCACCTGGGGCCGGCAGTTCTGGCGGGTGACCGGCGGCTACTTCCGCGGCCGGCAGAGCGTCCCGGTGTGGGCGGGGCTGGGCGCCCTGCTGTTCCTCACCCTGATCTCCGTGCGGCTCAGCGTGCTGCTGAGTTACCAGGGCAACGACCTCTACTCCTCGCTGCAGGCCGCATTCGAAGGCGCCGGGGCCGGCAACGAAGCGGTACGCGAGTCCGGGATCCGGGGCTTCTGGACGGCCATCCTGACCTTCGCGCTGATCGCCGCGCTGTTCGTCAGCCGACAGCTGGTCGACATCTACCTCACCCAGCATTTCATCATCCGATGGCGGGTGTGGCTCACCGACCGGCTGACCGGCGACTGGCTCGACGAGGAGTCCTTCTACCGCGGCCGTTTCCTGGACCATCCGATCGACAATCCAGATCAGCGAATCCAGCTCGATATCGACACCTTCACCGCGGCAACCGGCACCGGTCCCAACGCACCGACCGTCGAGGCGGCGAGCACCCTGCTGTTCGGCGCCATCAACGCGATGGTGTCGGTGGTCGCCTTCACCCCGATCCTGTGGAGACTCTCCGGCGAGCTGAGCCTGTTCGGCTTCACACTGGGCTACGCGCTGTTCTGGATCGCCCTGATGTACGTCTTCGCCACCACGGTGATCGCGTTCTGGATCGGCCACCCGCTGATCCGGTTCAGTTTCCGCAACGAACTCACCAATGCGGCTTTCCGCTACGCACTGGTGCGGATGCGCGACGCCGCGGAGTCAATCAGCTTCTACCGTGGCGAGGGGGCCGAAAAGTCGATTCTGCGTGCGCGTTTCGCGGCCATCATCTCCAATTACCGCGGGTATGTGCTGCGTTCTCTTGCGCTACTGGGCTGGAATCAGTCGATCAACCAGATCATCAATCCGCTGCCCCTGGTGGTGCAGGCGCCGCGGCTCTTCGCCGGGCAGATCACCTTCGGTGACGTGACGCAGTCGGCCGACGCATTCTTCAAAGTTCACGACTCGCTGTCGTTCTTCCGCTCGGTGTACGACTCGTTCGCGGCTTATCGGGCCACCATCATCCGCCTCGACGGCCTTGTCGATGCCAATGAGAAAGCCCGCGCGTTGCCCCGGCTTGCTGCTCAGCCGAGCAACGACGGATCAATCCAGTTGCGCGACATCGAGGTTCGCAACCCCGACGGCAGGATTCTGCTGAGCGGCCTCGACCTGCGCCTCGGGCCGGGTGAGTCGCTGGTGATCACCGGGCCGTCGGGATGCGGCCGGACCACGCTATTGCGCAGCATCGCCCGGCTGTGGCCGTACGCCACCGGCACGGTGCTGCGCCCGGATGGCGACCGTGACGCGATGTTCCTGTCGCAGGTGCCCTATCTTCCACTCGGAGATCTGCGTGCGGTGCTGTCCTATCCGCAGCGGGAGTGCACCGTGGATGACACCGAACTGCGCAGTGCTCTGGATTCGGTCGCACTCGGCCACCTCGGTGGCCGGCTCAGCGAGGTCGCCGATTGGGCGAAGGAACTCTCCCCCGGGGAGCAGCAGCGGATCGCCTTCGCCCGGGTGCTGTTGCAGAAGCCGAGCCTGATTTTTCTCGACGAGTCCACGTCCGCGATCGACGAGGGCCAGGAGTTCGCCATGTACCGCATGCTCAAGGATCGGCTCCCGAGCAGCATCATCGTCTCGGTCACCCACCGTGGGACGGTCAAGGAGCATCACGACCATCACCTGCGGCTGAACGGGGATGGCACCTGGCAACTGGATCGCCGGGCCCAGGCCGTACAGGCCTGAGTAGGCGGAAGCCCGTACAGGCCTGAGTAGGCGGAAGCCCGTGCAGGCCTAACCGGCGGCTGATGCCGCGTGCTCGCCGGCGCGTCTGCCGAAGAACGAACCCTCCCCCAACTGGGTGCCACTGGAG
>JBFYOQ010000148.1:0-3432 GCA_041303735.1 Mycobacterium sp. | reverse complement strand
AAATACGCGACGGTGACCGGGGTCGCCCGCGACGACCTGCCCGACGGCGGTGCGTGGCTTTACGCCGAGACGGTGCGCGCCATCAAGGCGCTCAACCCGTCGACCGGGGTGGAACTGCTCGCACCCGACTTCAACGGCGAACCCGCCCTGCTGCGGGAGGTGTTCGATGCGCGCCCAGAAGTGTTCGCGCACAACGTCGAAACGGTCCCCCGCATCTTCAAGCGCATTCGCCCCGCCTTCCGCTACCAGCGCAGTCTCGACGTGCTGACCGCCGCCCGGGACGCGGGACTGGTCACCAAGAGCAACCTCATCCTCGGCATGGGCGAGACGATCGGCGAGGTCCGCACCGCCCTGGTCGACCTGCACGGCGCCGGCTGCGACATCGTCACCATCACCCAGTATCTGCGGCCGTCGCCGCGCCATCATCCCGTCGAGCGCTGGGTCCATCCCGACGAGTTCGTCGAGTTGGCCGGCTACGCCGAGGGTGTGGGGTTCGCCGGTGTGCTGGCCGGGCCGCTGGTGCGCTCGTCCTACCGGGCCGGGCGCCTCTACCAGCAGGCGGCGGTGGCCCGCACACCCGGCCGTATCCTTGACGGCTATGGCGAAGTCCCGCACACCCGCTGAGACCAAGGCCGCGAAGGCCGAGGCGAAGGCCACCCGCAAGGCCGCGTCCAAGCGGCGCCGCGCCCAGTTGTGGCAGGCGTTCACGATGCAGCGCAAAGAAGATAAGCGGCTGATTCCGTACATGATCGCCGCGTTCGCGGTGATCGTCGGCGCCGCGGTGGCCGTCGGGCTGCTGATCGGCGGGATCTCGGCCTACATGATGCCGGTTCTCGGCGTGGTGCTCGGCGTGCTGGTGGCGTTCATCGTCTTCGGCCGCCGCGCCCAGAAGTCGGTCTACCGCAAGGCAGAGGGGCAGGTCGGGGCCGCTGCCTGGGCGTTGGAGAACCTACGCGGCAAGTGGCGGGTGACCCCGGGCGTCGCCGCCAACGGCCACCTCGACGCGGTACACCGCGTGATCGGCCGGCCCGGGGTCATCTTCGTCGGCGAGGGGTCGGCGGCGCGGGTGAAGCCGCTGCTGGCGCAGGAGAAGAAGCGCACCGCGCGCCTGGTCGGCGAGGCGCCGATCTACGACGTGATCGTCGGCAACGGCGAGGGCGAGGTCCCGCTGAGCAAGCTGGAACGTCACATGAACCGGCTGCCGGCGAACATCAGCGTCAAACAGATGGACGTCCTGGAGAACAAGCTCAGCGCCCTGGGCTCCCGGGTCGGCCCCGCGGCCATGCCGAAGGGGCCGATGCCCGCCCAAGCCAAGATGCGTGGCGTGCAGCGTTCCGTCCGCCGCCGCTAGGCGCCCCCCGCTAGGTGCCCCCCGCTAGGTGCCCGGGTTCACCGGGAGCGGACCACCGCGGTGGCGGTCAGCCGGTCATGAATACCCCGGGCGTCAGCATCGGTGAACAGCGCGGGGATCACCAGCGCGATGAGCAGACCGCGCGCGGCGGCGCGCCCGGTTCCCACGTGCAAGCGGTTGTCCACCGAGGCGACCCGCAACCGCATGAGGTACTGGCCCGGGGTGAAGCCGTACAGCCGCACCGATGCCACCCCGAGCACGAACCAGATCACGAGCACCGTCATCGAGAGATATCGCGTGGTGATCAGCCCGAAGGTCAGGCCCAGGGCGGCGATGCCGTAGGCGAGCAGCCAATCGATGGCCAGCGCAGCCACCCGCCGCCCCTGGCGGGCAACCGACCCCGGACCGCTTTCGGGCAGGCCGAGGCGTTGCCCGGGATACTCGCCGGGAGACCCGCCAGATTCCGGCCCGGACAGCCATGACCCGATTTCGCCCGCCATGGTCCCCAGGATAGGCGGGGCGGCGATCGGCGCGATGGGCTGGGCGTAACGTCAACGCAACATTCGGTTGACCGACGTGCAACATCACCTCCCTACCGTCAGCGCGGCGATCCAAAACCGTTGAAGAGGAGCAAGTACGTGGCAGACAAGTCGGCCGACGACATCATCAAGCTGATCAAGGACCAGAAGGTCGAGTACGTCGACATCCGCTTCTGTGATCTACCCGGCACCGTCCAGCACTTCTCGATTCCCGCCTCGGCGTTCGACGAGAGCGTCTTCACCGACGGCTTGGCGTTCGATGGCTCCTCGGTCCGCGGATTCCAGTCCATCCACGAGTCCGACATGATGCTGCTGCCCGACCCGGAGACCGCGCGGATCGACCCGTTCCGGGCCGCCAAGACACTGAACCTCAACTTCTTCGTCCACGATCCGTTCACCCGTGAGCCGTACTCACGCGATCCGCGCAACGTGGCCCGCAAGGCGGAGAACTACCTGACCAGCACCGGCATCGCCGACACCTGCTTCTTCGGCGCCGAGGCGGAGTTCTACATCTTCGACTCGGTGGCGTTCGACTCCAAGATGAACGGCACCTTCTACGAGGTCGACTCCGAGTCTGGCTGGTGGAACACCGGCGAGCCGTTCGAGGCCGACGGATCCGCCAACCGGGGCTACAAGGTCCGGCCGAAGGGCGGTTACTTCCCCGTCGCACCGTACGACCACTACGTCGACCTGCGCGACGAGATGGCCACCAACCTGATCAACGCCGGCTTCACCCTGGAGCGCGGCCACCACGAGGTGGGCACCGCCGGCCAAGCCGAGATCAACTACAAGTTCAACACCCTGCTGGCTGCGGCCGACGATGTGCTGCTGTTCAAGTACATCATCAAGAACACCGCCTGGGCCAACGGCAAGACCGTCACCTTCATGCCCAAGCCGCTGTTCGGCGACAACGGTTCGGGCATGCACGCCCACCAGTCGCTGTGGAAGGACGGCAAGCCGCTGTTCCACGACGAGTCCGGGTACGCGGGTCTGTCCGATACCGCGCGGCACTACATCGGCGGCATCCTGCACCACGCGCCGTCGCTGCTGGCGTTCACCAACCCGACGGTGAACTCCTACAAGCGCCTGGTGCCGGGCTACGAGGCGCCGATCAACCTGGTCTACAGCCAGCGCAACCGCTCGGCGTGCGTGCGAATCCCGATCACCGGCAACAACCCGAAGGCCAAGCGCCTGGAGTTCCGGTGCCCGGACAGCTCCGGTAACCCCTATCTGGCATTCGCGGCGATGCTGATGGCCGGCATCGACGGCATCAAGAAGAAGATGGAACCGCTGGCCCCGATCGACAAGGACCTCTACGAACTTCCCCCGGACGAGGCCGCCAACATCCCGCAGGCGCCGACATCGCTGTCGGCGGTGATCGACCGCCTCGAGGCCGATCACGATTACCTCACCGAGGGCGGGGTGTTCACCTCGGATCTCATCGAGACCTACATCGCCTACAAGCGGGAGAACGAGATCATGCCGATCCAGATCCGGCCTCACCCGTACGAGTTCGCGCTGTACTACGACGTGTAAGCCGGA
>JBFYOQ010000147.1:0-34211 GCA_041303735.1 Mycobacterium sp. | reverse complement strand
TCCTCACCGTGCCACTGCTGGCCTACGTCGCCGGGATGGATGCCAAACAGGCCATCGCCACCTCGCTGCTCGTCGTCGGAACGACCAGTGCCGTCGCGGCCATCTCGCATGCGCGGGCGGGACGGGTGCAGTGGCGCACCGGGCTGATCTTCGGGGCGGCCGGGATGGCGGGCGCCTACGGAGGCGGTCTGCTGGCGCGCTTCATCCCGGGAAGCGTGCTGCTCATCGGTTTCGCCGTGATGATGATCGCGACCGCGGTCGCCATGCTGCGCGGTCGCAAGGAGGTCGGCTCGCCCGATCCGCACCACCGGATCCCGGTCCCGAAGGTCATCGCCGAGGGTCTTGTCGTCGGCCTGGTCACCGGCCTGGTGGGAGCCGGCGGGGGATTCCTGGTGGTACCCGCCCTGGCTCTGCTCGGCGGGCTGCCGATGCCGGTGGCGGTCGGCACCTCGCTGGTGGTGATCGCCATGAAGTCCTTCGCCGGATTCGCCGGCTATCTGAGCAGCGTTTCCATCGACTGGAAGGTCGCAGGGATGGTGACCGCCGCCGCGGTCGTGGGCGCACTGGCCGGGGCCCGGTTGACCGCGCTGGTCAACCCCGATTCGCTCCGTGAGGCGTTCGGCTGGTTCGTCCTGGTGATGTCCTCGGTGATCCTGGCCGAGGAGGTCCATCCCGCGCTCGGTATCGCCGTAGTTGTACTGACCGTCGTTGCCGCTGTCGTCTATTACGTCCGCAGACGCCGATCCGCCGATACCCCGGCGGGTAAGCTAGCGGACGTCAATCCTTAAGGAGGCCAGCATGGTGGGTGACGAAACAGCCATCACCGATGTGCTGAACCGATTGCGTCGCGCGCAGGGTCAGCTCGCCGGAGTGATCTCGATGATCGAGCAGGGCCGTGAGTGCAAGGACGTCGTCACCCAGCTGGCAGCGGTGTCCAAGGCGCTGGACCGGGCCGGCTTCAAGATCGTCGCCACCGGGTTGCGCGAGTGCGTCATCGGCGCCGGCGCCGACGGGAAAGCCCCGCTGACCGAGGCCGAACTCGAGAAGCTCTTCCTCTCGCTGGCCTAAAGGCCGGCTAACTCAACGGCCGCAGCATGATCGGCATGCCGTCGATCGGCACCGGCATCCCGGCGTAGTCGTACTGCGGTGTGTAGCCGGTCCGCGGCAGCTCTAGCCGGTAGCGGCGCAGCAGCCGGTGCATCACCGTCTTGATCTCCAGCTGACCGAACACCATGCCGATGCACTTGTGCGCGCCGCCGCCGAACGGGGCGAAGGCGTAGCGGTGCCGCTTGTGCTCGCTGCGCGGCTCGGCGAAGCGGTCCGGGTCGAAGCGCTGCGGATCGGTCCACAGTTCGGGCAGCCGGTGATTCATGCCGGGCCAGAGGTTCACGTTGGTGCCCTCGGGGACGTAGTGGCCGAGGATCTCGGTGTCCCGGACGGCGCGGCGGATACTGAACGGCAGCGGCGTCATCATCCGCAGGCTCTCGTTGATCACCAGATCGAGGGTCTCCAGCTTGTCGAGCGCGTCGATGTCCAGCGGCTCGTCGCCGATCCGGGCGCCCTCGTCGCGGCAGCGCTGCTGCCACTGCGGGTTGGCGGCCAGGTGATAGGCCATGGTGGTCAGCGTCGAGGTCGAGGTGTCGTGCGCGGCCATCATCAGAAAGATCATGTGGTTGACGATGTCGGCGTCGGTGAAGCTGTTGCCGTCGTCGTCGGCGGTGTGGCAGAGCACGGTCAGCATGTCGGTGCCCGTCGCGCTGCGCCGCGCCTTCACCCGCTCGGAGAAGTAGTCCTCCAACACCTTTCGGGCCTGCAGCCCGCGCCACCACTTGAACGGCGGTATCGGCGTTCGGATGATCGCCCCGCCCGAGCGGGTGGTGGTGGTGAAGGCCCGGTTGATGGTGGTGACCAGTTCCCGGTCGCTGCCCGGTTCGTGGCCCATGAACACGACCGAGGCGATGTCGAGGGTGAGTTCCTTGACCGCGGGTGAGAAGAGGAACCGCGGATCGTTGACCGGCCAGTCGCTAGCCACCACCGCCGAGGCGACGGCGTCCATGTGCTCGATGTAGCCCGACAGCCGGGTCCGGGTGAACGCCTCCTGCATGATCCGCCGGTGATACATGTGCTCGTCGAAGTCCATCAGCAGCAGTCCCCGGTTGAAGAACGGTCCGATCACCGACGTCCACGCCACGGTGGAGAAGTCCTTGTTCCGGTTGGAGAACACCTCTGCGGTGGCGTCGGGACCCAGGGCCGCCACCGCGTTGAGCGCGGGGGTCTTGCTGTAGTGCACCGGCCCGAATTTGCGGTAGGTCTCCAACACGTAGTCCGGTCCGCCGCGGAAGACCTCGATGAGGTGGCCCATGACCGGCAACCCGGAGTTACCCATCACAGGTCGCAGGCCGCTGCCGGGCGGCGGCTCGGCGAGGACGAACTCCTGCCACTGGTGGGCGCGCAGTTTCTCGTCGAGCAGACCCATGCCCGGGATGGTGTTGAGCGTGGGCGTGAGCCGGCGGCGGGCTTGGTCGAGCAGATAGCGCGCGGTGCTGACGCTGGCCATGCCGGAATCCTTCCGGCGCGACTTGACGCGTGTCAAGTTTCCCTGGGCGCTCGGCGTGGTGCATGGTGATCGGGTGAGCGCACCGCAGGACGATCTGGCGGCGCCCCGCCGCCGCGGTGACGCGGTCGATGTGCCCCGCCGCCGCGGGGACGCGGTCGATGTGCCCCGCCGCCGCGGGGACAGACAGCGACACGCCATCGTGGCGGCCGTGCGCGAGTTGCTACAGGAGAAACCGTTCGCCGAACTGTCGGTCAGCTCGATCAGCGACCGGGCCGGGGTGGCGCGCTCGGGGTTCTACTTCTACTTCGACTCCAAGTACGCGGTGCTGGCGCACATCCTCGGTGAGGTGGCCTCCGAACTCGAAGAACTGACCGGCGACTTCGCGCCGCGCAGTGACGGCGAGACCCCGGCGCAGTTCGCCAAGCGGATGATCGGAAGCGCGGCGGCGGTCTACGCCCACAACGACCCGGTGATGTCGGCCTGCAACAGCGCGCGCGGCACCGACGCGGAGATCCGCGATATCCTCGACCGCTACAACGAAGCCGTCATCGACCAGATCGTCCCGATCGTGGAGGCCGAGATCGCCAGCGGCACAGCAGATCCGATAGCCGACGACGTCCATTCCCTGGTGCGCACTCTGTCGGCCACGACGGCGTTGACGCTGTCGGGCGAATCGTTGTTCACCGGCCCCGACCATGACATCGAGCGCGCCGTCGGTGTGCTGGAGAAGCTGTGGCTGCACGCCCTATGGGGCGGGCAGGCCGCCGGCTAGGGGAGCGCATGGGGTTCGACGTGACGGGCAGACGCGCCCTGGTCACCGGGGCGGCCAGCGGGATCGGCCGAGCGATCGCGCTGCGACTGGCCCGCGGCGGCGCGACGCTGTACCTGACCGACGTCAACGCCGAGGGCCTGGCCGACACCGTGGCGCTGGCGCGGGAGGTCGGCGCCGAGGTGGCCGAACACCGGGCCTTCGATATCGCCGACTACAACGCCGTCGCCCACTTCGCCGCCGACATCCACACCCGACATGTCGCGATGGACATGGTGTTCAACGTCGCCGGAGTGTCGGCCTGGGGCACCGTCGATCAGCTCACCCACCAGCACTGGCGCAGCATGATCGACATCAACCTGATGGGCCCGATCCACGTCATCGAGACGTTCCTGCCGGCGATGGTCGCCGCCGGCCGCGGCGGGAGTCTGGTCAACGTGTCCTCGGCGGCCGGACTGGTGGCGCTGCCCTGGCATGCGGCCTACAGCGCCAGCAAGTTCGGACTGCTGGGCCTCTCGGAGGTGCTGCGGTTCGACCTGGCGCGCCACCGCATCGGTGTCTCGGTGGCGGTGCCCGGTGCGGTGGACACCCCGCTGGTGCAGACCGTGGACATCGCCGGGGTGGACCGCGACCACCCGACGGTCCAGCGCTGGGTGCGGCGGTTCAGCGGGCACGCGATCCCCGCAGATGTTGCGGCCGAGAAGATCCTGGCCGGGGTCGCCCGCAACCGCTTCCTGATCTACACCTCGGCCGACATCCGCGCGCTGTATGCCTTCAAGCGGCTGGCGTTCGGGCCCTACAGCCTGGTGATGACGAGGGTCAACGTCTTCTTCACCCGCGTGCTGCGCCCGCGCAGCCGTGTCCTGCCGCCGGACTGACCTGGCGATAACCACGTCTGTGAGAGGACGAAGAGCAATGCCGGGTATCACGGTCTTGGCCCTGGTTGGAAGTTTGCGCACAGCGTCGATCAACCGGCAGCTCGCGGGGTTGGCGGCGCAGTCGGCGCCGGACGGGGTCACCGTCGTCGTCTATGACGGACTCGGCGATCTGCCGTTCTACAACGAGGACATCGACACCGCGGACGCGCCGGCCGCGGTGAGCGCCCTGCGCGCGGCGGCAGCCGGTGCCGACGCGGCCCTGGTCGTGACGCCGGAATACAACGGCAGCATCCCCGGTGTGCTCAAGAACGCCATCGACTGGCTGTCCCGGCCGTGGGGCGACAGCGCCCTCAAAGACAAGCCGCTGGCCGTCATCGGGACCGCGCTGGGCCGCTACGGCGGGGCCTGGGCCCATGACGAGACCCGTAAATCGTTCGGGATCGCCGGGGCCCGGGTGGTTGAGTCGATCAGCCTGTCGCTGCCCGCGGGCCCGCTCGACGGCAAGCACCCCCGGGAGGACGCCGCGGTGGTCGCGGCGGTGCGGGAGGCCCTCGCCACGCTGGTGGCCGAGGTCGGCTGAGCCGATCTTGTCGCCCGATGTGTCGGTGGCCACGGGTAGGAAGACAGGTGCACCGGAAGCCGGTCGTGTTGTGAGGTGCGACACGCCGGTGACCCGTCCACCGATAGCCTTACGACCAGGGAATTTCAGGATTGTTATTCGGAATATGTGGTGGGTCTTCTGTTCAGTACCCACTAGGTGTAGTGTTTGGGAGGCCGCAAGACCGGTTATTCACCGGCCCCACGCAAGCACTGAAAACCCTGTCCGTCCTCGCCGAGGAGCTGTGCCGCAGATGACCATCACCGTCTACACCAAGCCCGCCTGCGTGCAGTGCAACGCCACCTACAAGGCGCTGGACAAGCAGGGCCTGTCGTATGAGGTCGTTGACATCTCCGAGGTGCCCGAGGCCCGTGACTACGTGATGGCGCTGGGCTACCTGCAGGCCCCGGTCGTGGTGGCCGGCGGCGAGCACTGGTCGGGCTTCCGGCCCGACCGGATCAAGGCCCTGGCCGGCGCCGGCGAGTCGGCGTCCGCCGCCGTCAGCGCCTAGCGGCGAAGGACACGCGCCATGGATTCGGTGCGGCTGGTCTATTTCTCCAGCGTCTCGGAGAACACCCACCGCTTCGTGGAGAAGCTGGGCCTGCCCGCCATCCGCATTCCGCTGCGCGGCCACATCCGGGTCGACGAGCCCTATGTGCTGATCGTGCCGACCTACGGTGGCGGCCGGGACGTCTCCGGTTCCGGGGGCCCCGATCCGGACGCCGGTGGTTACGTGCCCAAGCAGGTCATCGCTTTTCTGAACGACGAGCACAACCGTTCGCTGATCCGCGGCGTGATCGCGGCCGGCAACACCAATTTCGGCGCCGAGTTCTGCTACGCGGGCAATGTCGTGTCCAGCAAGTGCGAGGTGCCGTATCTCTACCGGTTCGAATTGATGGGTACCGCCGAGGACGTGAAAGCCGTCCGGGCCGGTCTGGCTGACTTCTGGGCAGACCTCAGTCTTCAAGAAAGGGATGACAGGTGTCACCAACCGTCACTGCTGCAGAGCAGGTAAGCGCATCGACCACAGTGCATGCGTTGCCCGGCGAAACGGACTACCACGCGCTCAACGCGATGCTCAACCTGTACGGGCCGAACGGCGAGATCCAGTTCGAGATGGATCGCCTCGCCGCCCGGCAGTACTTCCTGGAGCACGTCAACCAGAACACCGTGTTCTTCCACAATCAGGACGAGAAGATCGACTACCTGATCCGGGAGAACTACTACGAGCGTGACGTTCTGGACCAGTACTCGCGCAACTTCGTCAAGACACTGACCGACCGGGCGTACGCCAAGAAGTTCCGATTCCCGACGTTCCTGGGCGCGTTCAAGTACTACACCTCTTACACGCTGAAGACGTTCGACGGAAAGCGCTACCTCGAGCGCTTCGAGGACCGCGTGGTGATGGTGGCGTTGACCCTGGCCGCCGGAGACACCACGCTGGCCGAGCAACTCGTCGACGAGATCATCGACGGCCGCTTCCAGCCGGCCACCCCGACGTTCCTCAACTCGGGCAAGGCGCAGCGCGGCGAGCCGGTGAGCTGCTTCTTGCTGCGCATCGAGGACAACATGGAGTCCATCGGTCGTTCCATCAACTCCGCGCTGCAGCTGTCCAAGCGTGGCGGTGGAGTCGCGTTGCTGCTCAGCAACATTCGCGAGCACGGCGCGCCGATCAAGAATATCGAGAACCAGAGCTCCGGTGTCATCCCGATCATGAAGCTGCTGGAGGACTCGTTCTCCTACGCCAACCAGCTCGGTGCCCGCCAGGGCGCCGGCGCGGTGTACCTGCACGCGCACCACCCCGACATCTACCGCTTCCTCGACACCAAGCGGGAGAACGCCGACGAGAAGATCCGGATCAAGACGCTGAGCCTCGGCGTGGTGATCCCGGACATCACCTTTGAGCTGGCCAAGAACAACGAGGACATGTACTTGTTCTCGCCGTACGACGTCGAGCGCGTCTACGGGGTGCCCTTCGCCGACGTCTCGGTCACCGAGAAGTACTACGAGATGGTCGACGACGCCCGCATCCGCAAGCACAAGATCAAGGCACGCGAGTTCTTCCAGACACTGGCCGAATTGCAGTTCGAGTCGGGCTATCCGTACATCATGTTCGAGGACACGGTGAACCGGGCCAACCCGATCGACGGCAAGATCACCCACTCGAACCTGTGCTCGGAGATCCTGCAGGTCTCCACTCCGTCGCGGTTCAACGAGGACCTGTCGTACTCCGAAGTGGGACGCGACATCTCGTGCAACCTCGGGTCGCTGAACATCGCCAAGGCGATGGACTCACCGGACTTCGCCCAGACCATCGAGGTGGCCATCCGGGCGCTCACCGCGGTCAGCGATCAGACCACCATCACCTCGGTGCCCTCGATCGAGAACGGCAACAAGCAGGCCCACGCCATCGGGCTGGGGCAGATGAATCTGCACGGCTACCTTGCCCGCGAACGGATCTTCTACGGCTCCGAAGAGGGCATCGACTTCACCAACATCTACTTTTACACCGTGCTCTATCACGCGCTGAAGGCGTCGAACAAGATCGCCATCGAGCGCGGGGAGACCTTCATCGGCTTCGAGAACTCCAAGTACGCCAGTGGCGAGTTCTTCGACAAGTACACCGATCAACCATGGGAGCCGGCGACCGACACGGTTCGCAAGCTCTTCTCCGATGCGGGCATTCGCGTCCCCAACCAGGACGACTGGCTCCGGCTCAAGGAGTCGGTGCAGAAAAACGGCATCTACAACCAGAACCTGCAGGCGGTTCCGCCGACCGGGTCGATCTCCTACATCAACCACTCGACGTCCTCGATCCACCCGATCGCGGCGAAGGTGGAGATCCGCAAGGAAGGCAAGATCGGCCGCGCCTACTACCCGGCGCCGTACATGACCAACGACAACCTGGAGTACTACCAGGACGCGTATGAGATCGGCTACGAGAAGATCATCGACACCTACGCCGCGGCCACCCAGCACGTGGACCAGGGCCTGAGCCTGACGCTGTTCTTCAAGGACACCGCCAGCACGCGTGATGTCAATAGGGCGCAGATCTACGCGTGGCGCAAGGGCATCAAGACGCTGTACTACATCCGCCTTCGGCAGATGGCGCTGGAGGGCACCGAGGTCGAGGGCTGCGTCTCCTGTATGTTGTGAGGCTTCTGCAGCAACATCGTCGACCTGGGAAATCGGCTTCTGAACTGTCGAAACTAGCCGGGGCACGCACCGCTGGTTGGGGAGCTTGGCGGCAGCACTGGAGTATCTCGGTCTGGCTATCCCTCGGGGTGTTCCTCCCCGTCCCTACCGCCCACCGGGGCCTGTTTGTCCCTCGCGCCGGGGCTGCGTTTCCGATTCGAACTGGTCAGCTGATCGGCTAAGTTGGCGCCACATGCCGACTGGTAGGGACCGGCGACGAGAAAGAGGTGAGGCACCGTGGCGCTGAACATTTCGGGACGACGCCGGTGAGTACGCCGGCGGTGGGATTCATCGGCCTGGGCAACATGGGTTCGGCCATGGCGACCCGCCTGCTTGAGGCGGGATTCGACGTCACGGTCTACAACCGGTCACCGGGCAAGGCCGACGCCCTCGCGGCGCGCGGCGCCACGGTCGCGGCCACCGTCGCGCAGGCCTGCGCCGGTGATGTGGTCATCACGATGCTGGCCAACGACGATGCCGTCGACGCGGTAGTCACCGGCGAGGGCGGTGTGCTCGCGTCGCTGCGCGAAGGGGCCACCCACATATCGTCGAGCACCATCAGCGCCGCGCTGTCGAAGCGACTGACGGCGGCGCACGCCGCGGCTGGGCGGCAGTACATGACCGCCACCGTGCTGGGCCGTCCGGAGGCCGTCGCCGCCGGCAAGCTCTTCGTCCTCGCCGCCGGACCCGCGCAGGTGGTTGACCCGTTGATGCCCGTGCTGGATGCACTGGGGCAGCGCACTTTTCGAGTCTCCGACGTCGCTGCGGTGGGCAATGTCGTGAAGCTAAGCGCGAACTTTCTGCTCGCCAACGTCATTGAGTCCCTCGGTGAAGCGGTCGCGCTGGTGTCGAAGGCCGGCGTGGACCGGCGCGCCTACATCGACATCATCACCTCCACCTTGTTCAGCGCGCCCGCCTACGAGACCTACGGCGGTCTGATCGCCCGCGAGGAGTTCGAACCGGCCGGATTCGCGGCGCGGTTGGGGATCAAGGACATTCGCCTCGTCCTGGCTGCCGCCGAAGAACTTCAGGTTCCGCTACCCATCGCCAGCCTCCTGCGCGACAGGTTCCTGGCGCTGCTGGCCTCCGGGGGAGGGGATCTGGATTGGTCGGCGATCTCGACCCTGGCTCAACGGGATGCCGGGCTCTGACAAGTCAGCCGCGCGCGGCGATGGCACGTAGAGGGCACGGCTGTTGTGAGGTTCTACTGGCAATCCCGACGACCTGTGTCCCCGCGTTCTTGGGTGGTCATGGTCGTATAGCCCTCTCTGAGATGTGATCAGATACTGAGCGCAGCAGCTTCCCTGAGTCGCTCGATGGTGTGTAGTTGATGGTTGTGGTCGCCGTCGATTTTGGCGAGCAGGGTGGCGGTGGTGCGGCGGCTGCGCTCGTCACGGGCGCTAATTCAGGCCTCGGCAGATACGCGGCCCGTGGCCTGCTCGACGCGGGATTTCGGGTCGTGGGAACCAGTCGCAACACCTCGGGACTCGACAACAGCCAGGGTGTGACCTTCATCGACCTCGACGTGACCCGCGACGAATCCGTTGCTGCCGCGGTCGATGCGGTGATCTCGGAGTTCGGGCGGATCGACGTGTTGATCAACAACGCCGGCATGGGGCTTAGCGGCGCGAGTGAAGAGAATTCGATCGCCCAGTCGCAGCGGCTCTTCGAAATCAACGTCTTCGGCGTCATGCGGATGGCCAACGCCTTGCTGCCGCACATGCGAGCACAGCGCAGCGGACGCATCGTCAACATCTCGTCGATATTTGGGTTGATGCCGGCGCCGTACATGGCTGCCTACAGCGCAACCAAGTTCGCGGTCGAAGGCTATTCGGAGTCTGTCGACCACGAGGGCCGCGAGGACAACATTCGTGTCGTTGTGGTTGAGCCCGGCGGCACCAAGACCGGTTTCGATGACAACACCGCCGAGCCGGACAATCCGCTGCCGGCCTACGAGTACCGGCGGCGGCGCTGGAATGCGGCTGTGGCCGACAAGGTGAAAAACGGAGACGATCCTGCCGACGTGGCGAAGGTCATCGTTGCCGCTGCTACGGACAAGAATCCGAAACTGCGTTATGCGGCAGGCTCGGCGTGGCAGCTCAGCGCGCTGCGCCAGTTCGCGCCTCGGCGAGTGTTCGACACGCAGTTGCGGAAGTCGCTCGCCGCGGGGAACTGAAGCCGATCGGGGAGTCGGCGATCGCTACAGTTGTTTTCCAACCGCCGATACATCCGCCGCGGCGAAGCCTGCCAGGCGCTCGACGAGAGGGCGTCTGCTTCGGCCATGATGCGATCGATCAGCTCCGCCACGGTGGGGGCGTCGTGGATCAAACCGGCCACCAGCTGCAACTCCAGGCGCCGGCGTCCATGGCTCCCTCCAGCATGATTTTCGGGTAGACACTGACCGACGCGGCCTGGCCGGGTGGGGTGACACTCGCTGTCTGCGATGGTCGCCTTGGCAGACGAATCGTGCGCGGACGCCTCCCGGTACCGTCACCCGGTGATCTCCGATTGGACAGGCGAGCGCCGGGCGATCATCCGCGACGCCACCGGGGTCGGCATCGCAGTCGCCGCGTACGGCGTGGTCTTCGGCGCTCAGGGGGTCGCAACCGGCCTGTCACTGGCCCAGACCATGACCCTCTCCCTGCTGATGTTCACCGGCGCCTCCCAGTTCGCTCTGGTCGGCGTCTTAGGCGCGGGGGGCACGGGAGTCATGGCGGCCCTGACGGCGCTCATGCTCGGCGCGCGCAACGCGCTGTACGGACTTCGGATAGCACCCCTGCTCGGGGTGACCGGCGCGAAGCGGCTGCTCGCGGCCCAGTGGACCATCGACGAGAGCACCGCGATGGTGCTCGCGCGCGAGGACCACGCCGACGAGCGCGCTGCGCGTACGGCCTTTTGGGCAACCGGGATGTCCGTCTACGTCTTCTGGAACCTCTCGACGCTCCTCGGAGCGCTCGGTGCGAAGGTCCTTGGCGATCCTCGAACGCTGGGCCTCGACGCGGTGATCCCCGCAGCGTTCCTCGCGCTGCTGTGGTCGAGGCTCAAGGGCCGTGAGCCGTGGGCGATCGCCGTGCTCTCGGCGACCGTCGCCATCCTCCTCACACCGGTGCTGCGACCCGGCCTGCCCGTGCTTGCCGCCGCGCTTGTGGCGATCATCGCGGGGATGCGGGTGGGAAGTGCGCTCGCGCCACTGGCATCGGCACCCAACAACCCGGGGAACGGCGCGCGTGGCGGGGACGGCGCCGCGCCGGGCGGAGGGCCGGCGTGATGTGGCCCCTCGTTCTGACTGCGTCCGTTGGCTGCTACCTGCTCAAGCTCGCGGGCCACTCGGTGCCGCAGAGCGTGCTGGGTCGGCCGCGGGTGCGACGCATCGCTGCCCTTCTGCCAGTGGCACTGCTCGCCGCCTTGGTGGCGGTGCAGACATTCGGCTCCGGGCATGCACTAGTCGTCGATGCCCGCCTCCCAGGAGTCGCCGCAGCAGCCATCGCACTGGTCCTGCGAGCACCCTTTCTCGTTGTGGTGGTTGTCGCCGGAGTCGTTGCCGCGGGGCTGCGCTATACGGGGTTGGCTGCATGAATATTTGGTGTCGGCTAGGAACTGAAACGCTGAATGAGAACAACGGCCAACGAAAAGGCTTGAGAAAACGCCGATCACCGATCAATGGCTGCAGCCGCCGTGAACTCACGGCAGCGTGTGTCCGCGGTGCCCGATGCCGGAGACGACGGCAGCGGTGTTGAAAATCCGGGGCACGTAGAGGGCACGGCTGAGAGTTGAAGCAGCTGATTGTGCCGCTGAACTGCAGATCTACCCAGATTCAGGGCTGCGTCTCCTGTATGTTGTGAGGGTTCTCCAGCAACCTTGTTGAGCTGCGAAACCGGCTTCTGAACAGCACGATCCGCTGGGGCGCGACGGTCTGGTTTTGTGCAGTTTTAGCGGATTCTGGCGCGGTGTGGGCACATTCCGGTCTGGTCGCTCGTAGGGATGTACCTGCGGCCATCATCGCAGGGGGGCCGTCATCGCACCGGAATCACGGTGCGCTTGGCGGTGTTCATGCGCCGTCGGTCGCCGGTTCTAGATCCACCGACGCACCTTCTGGCAGTAGGCCACATAGTCCGATCCGAACCGGCTGCGTAGGGCGCGTTCCTCCGGGATGATCTGAAGGCGCGTGATGGCGGGCACGAAAAACACCGCAGCCCCTAGTGAGACGGGGTTGCTCAGCGACCACCCGAAGGCCAAGAGGCACAGCAGCATCCCGAGGTACATCGGGTTCCTACTCACTCGGTAGATGCCAGCCATCACAATGGCGGACGTCCGATCCAAATCCATTGGATTAACCGAGGTTCGCTCCTCCCGGAACCCCTTCACTGCCAAAGCGATCACCGACA
Organism: Mycobacterium sp.; assembly: GCA_041303735.1. Classification (GTDB taxonomy): domain Bacteria; phylum Actinomycetota; class Actinomycetes; order Mycobacteriales; family Mycobacteriaceae; genus Mycobacterium. The sequence continues at coordinate 21,829 of JBFYOQ010000147.1, read as the reverse complement.
ACCCCATGGTGGCTAGCGCCAAGGCCGCCGCGATCCGGAGCGACAGGGGAAGATCGAGATTCGGTGTAAACAAGAACACTAACCACATCAGAACGGCGAAGATGCCTGTAACTGCTACGGGCGGCATCTGCAGCGGACGTCTCGTAGTCACACCCTGCATTTTAGGTCGCCTCAGTGTTTGGCCTGGTTACCAGACGTTGCTTGGAACCGGAACTCCACCACGTCACCGTCCGGGATAAGCCCGCCGCTCTCGCGGCTGCTGGGCTGTTCCGTTCTTCCGGCTTTGGCGGTGGCCGAACTACCCGATGAGTTCGTCGAGGAATTCCCCAGCGGCGTCGATGTAGGTGTCGACGTCGGCCTCGGTGACGGCATAGGACACCGACGGTCCGGCGGTGGCGATGGAGTCCCAGATGCCGCGGTTGAGCAGGAAGATCTTGCGGGCGTCGGCCAGGGGCAGGACGATCGAGTCGTAGCTCTGTGCTCCGGTGCGCGGGGCCTCAGGCGTGAGGCGGAACTGGATACGCCCGCCGAGTCGGTCGATGGTCCACGGGAGGCCGACCCGGTCGACCTCGCGCTGCAGTCCGGTCTGCAGCCGCTGACCCAGGGCGTCGACGCGCCGGCCCGCTTCGGGGGTGAAGATCTCGGCGAGCCCGACCCGCGCAGCGGCAATGGACAATGCATTGCCGTAGAGGGTGCCGCCCACGGCGAGACCGTGCGCGTCACCGGTGTCGAGCAGGCCGGGGTCGTGGTCACGGTTTGCGACGAGGACCTCTGCGATCGCGTCGGTCATCCCGATCACCCCGATCGGGACGCCGCCGCCGATTCCCTTGCCTCCGGTGAGCAGGTCGGGCTCGAGGCCGAACGCGATCGTCCCGCCGCCGTGAACGGCGAACTGTACGTGGGTCTCGTCGACGATGAGAACGGCGCCGGCTGCGCGCACGTCGGTGTTCAGCGACGCGACGAACTCCGGTGTCGGCAGCACCAGACCGCAGTTGGTGAGCGCGGACTCGACCAGGACTGCGGCGACGTCGCCACGCGCGAGACGAGCGCGAAGTGCGTCGGCGTCGTTGTAGGGGAGGACATCAGTGGTCTGCGCGGTGGAGGGGTCGAGTCCGGTGAGGTCGGCGTCCATGCCGCCGTTGTTGCGCGACCACAGCGTCTGGTCGAGGTGTCCGTGGTACTTGCCGTCGAAGATGAGCACGGTCGAGTGTCCGGTGGCCACCCGGGCGATGCGCAGGGCGTCGGTGTTGGCGCCGGTCGCTGAGAGGGTGAACTGCCATTGCGGCAGGCCGAAACGCTCGGTGAGCAGCCGGCACACCTCTACGGTGTCGGTGGTCGGCAGCAGGAAGTGGTTGCCCAGCAGAGCCTGGTCGTGGATCGCACGCACGATCGGCTCCGGGGCGAACCCGGCCGGCATCGCCAGATCGCAGGCGTTGAAATCCAGATAGATGTTGCCGTCCAGATCCTCAAACCGCGATCCCGATCCCCGGACGGCCACGACCGGGGCATGACGGTACAGCGAGCGCATCCAGGCCATCGGGACACCGCCCGGCATCAATCGCTCGGCGTCAGCCAGCCACTGGGCCGACCGTGGGGTCCGCTCGCCGAAGGTTTTCAGCTCGCGGTCGATCATCGCGCGTGCACTCAGAATCAGCGAGTCGTCGACATGGGCGTATCGGGATTTGCTCATGGGGGATCTCATCCCTGGTTCCGGGCTCTAGTCGGCCAGTTGGACTGGTCCGCCGACGCTACCGCGGTGATTGATAATTTGTCTAGTGTGGACATATAGTCCATCAGTATGGCAGTGGCTCGGCGTGACCGTCTTCCCACGATTCCCGCGGACGTGGCGGCGGCGGCCACCGCCCTGACGACTCTGTTCCACCCCCATGTCGAAGTCGCGCTGCACGACGTCGCACGGGATCGCCTGATCGCCATCTGGAACGGGTTCTCGGCCCGAAAGCCCGGCGAGGAGTCCCTGCTGGATCCGGAACTGCTCGCCGACGTTCCCCGGGGACAGGTCCTCGGCCCCTACGAGCAGGTCGACCGGCAGGGCCGGCGGCTGTCGTCGGTGAGCGTGCGCGTCGATGAGGGCCGCATGCTGCTGTGCATGAACTTCGACCGGTCGGCCATCGACTCCGCGGCGCTGCTGCTGTCGGCGTTCGCGGCCCCGCGTGAGGAGAAGCCGGATGCGTTGTTCCAGCGGGACTGGCGGGCGACGGTGAACGGCCTGATCGAGGACTGGTGCCGATCGAACGGGGTGCCCCGGTCGGCACTGAGCCGGGAGGACCGCCTGGCCATCGTGGCCGATCTGGACAAGCGCGGTGTCTTCGACACCCGCAACGCCGCCGAACACGTCGCCGCCGCACTGGGGGTGTCCCGGGCGACCGTGTACAACCTGCGCAAGGAACTGGCCCGAATGCAGGCCGCATGATCGGAATCATCTCCTGTAATCAGCTCCGCGACGCGGTGAGCTCGCAGTACGCCCTGAGCGCGGTTCACGACTCTCTGCTGCAGCTTGCCGCAGGGCGCGTCATCCAGCCACCCGCGGTCGAGATCCGCGTGCCCGGGCATGGCGAACTCCACGTCAAGGGCGGTCACGTCGTCGGTGACGAATGGATCGTGGTCAAGGTCGCGCGTGCATGGCCGGACCTGGCGTCAGCCGGCCCGCTGACGCGCCGTGAGGATGCCATCACCGTCGCCGACCTCTGCGGCATCGGGGCCGAAGACGTCGCGATCGCCGCCGCCACACTGCGAGGGATCAATCTCCCATGACCGATACACCCGCTTTGGGGATCGAGGTCGCCGTGCTTCGCGTATTCACCGACGCCGCAGGCAATTTCGGCAACCCCCTCGGAGTGGTCGATTCGGCTGCGGTTCCGTCGCCGCGGCGGCAGGCTCTCGCGACCGAACTGGGTTACAGCGAGACGGTGTTCGTCGACCTGCCCGCGGCGGGCGCCACGACGGCGTGCGCCTGGATCTTCACCCCGACAACCGAACTGTCCTTCGCCGGGCACCCCACGGTGGGGGCGGCGTGGTGGTTGCGCGAGCGCGGGACCCCCGTCGCCACGCTGCAGGTTCCGGCGGGCGCGCTGCAGGTCCGCTACTCCGATGATCTGACCGCCGTTGTGGCGCGCGCTGAGTGGGGCCCGGAGTTCGTCATGCACGCCCTGCCGTCAACGGCCGAGGTGCTCGCGGCCGACCCCGCCGATTACGCCGACTACGGCTACCACTACCTGTGGGCCTGGCTCGACCGCGACCGCGGGCACATCCGGTCGCGGATGTTCGCCAACGAACCGGGCGTGCCCGAAGATGAAGCCACCGGTTCGGCCGCGGTTCGCCTCACCGGCGACCTGCGCCGCAACCTCACCATCACCCAGGGCCGGGGATCGCACATCCTTACCACCTGGTACCCCGACGGGTGGGTGTCGGTCCAGGGCCGGGTGGTCAGTGACGGGGTGCGTTGCCTTGGCGCTCAGTCGCCTTCGGTTGCCGCACAATCTGATTCAATCGTCCCGACTATGCCGTTCGTCCCCGAGGAGCCGTGAATTGTCCGCTATCGAAATCAAGCACGTGCGTCCCCGCGTCGAGGAACTCCTGTCGCTCTACGAAAGCGCGATCGGTGCGGACTTCCCCGGGTACCGCAACCATGTGTATCGGACCATCACCTACGCGATGCACTTCCTGGACGGCGCCGCCGAGGATGAGCAACTCGTGGAGACCGCAATGGTCTACCACGATATCGGGCTGTGGACCGATCATGAGTTGGCCTACCTGGAGCCGTCGGAAGCCGTGGCGCTTGCCGACAACGAGAAATTCGGCTGGGGTCTGGACCCAGAGGCGCTGCGCGGAGCCATCCACTGGCACCACAAGGTGCTTCCCTATCGCGGGCCGCACGAAAGGATCATCGAGGCATGCCGGAAGGCCGACTGGATCGATGCCTCCAAAGGCCTGGTGCGCAAGGGCGTGAGCCGGACCACCATCAAGGCCGTCGGGGCAGCCTTCCCTAATCGGGGATTCCACGCCACCCTGCTGCGTCTGGCGAAGGATTACGGCGGATCAACGCTCGTGGGCGGCTGGAAGGTCACGCGCGGCATCGTGAAATTGTGAGCCGCGCCGTTCAGCGCGGGACCGGTTGGAGTCGCAGGCGCCAGTCTTCGATGATCATCCGGGCTTCAGTTGCACTACACATCGAGGGCACGGCTGAGAGTTGAAGCAAACCGTTGTGCCGCTGAACAGGAAGTATGCCCAAATTCAGGGCTGCGTGTCCTGCATGTTGTAAGGGAGCTAACCCTGCTCCGGCGCTGGACTTGAGTAATCCCACGACAGGGTTCTCACGGGGGTCATTCGGATGTAGGCCGCGCCCGGTCTGGGTTCGGTGGGCCATTCGGACTCCGGTACGCCCCGTGCCCGGGCACCTTCTCGCGCGATCTGAAGTGCTTCGCTTCGTTCGCGAACGATGCGGGCGTGGCCTTGGAACATCACTCCTCTGATATCTGCCATGCTGGATCCGTCTTCGAGCAAGACACTCACGTTCGGGTTGCCTTCGACGTTGGCAACTTTGCGGGTCCCATCTCGCACACCCATGACGATGTCGCGGCCAAGGCGAAAGTATCCCAGGGGTACGGAGTGCGGGAATCCATCCGTGTCGATGGTGCTCAGGATCGCCCAGCCCGGGCGGCTATCGAGATATGCCTCAATTTGTTCGTCGCTGAGTTGTCGCGGCATAAAGAGAGGCTAACCGACACGCCGGTGTTGCGATTGCACAGATGTCCACCACCGCCACGTGAGCTATTCCGCGTCGCGAAAATACGGTTCGACCGTGCCGCTCAGCTTGATGATCATGGGATTTCCGCGCCGATCCTTCGCGGTGGGAACTTCAACACGCACCCAACCCTCGGCGACATCGTATTCGTAGACATTGGTCTTCTCCGTGCCGTTGAAGCGGATACCCACGCCGCGGATCAGCGCCTCTTCGCTGTAGAAGGGGCTCTGCGGATCAATGGAGAGGTGATTGGGTGGAACGTCTGTGGCCTGATCCTCGGACATGGTGACTTTCGTCGAAACTAGGTTGGTCGATTCTTGACAGAACTTACGCGACGCTCCTGCAGCACCGCCTGGAAGCTCTCGCGTTCGGCGATGAGCCACTCCGGCTTCTCGGTGAGCAGAGCATCGATCTGTTCGGTGGTCAACGCTTCGGTGATGCCACCTCGTCCTAGGCCGGAGACCGAGACGCCCAATTTGGCTGCCACGAGGTTCTTCGGGTGCGGCCCGTTCTTGCGGAGGTCCTTCAGCCACTGCGGCGGGTCCGCTTGCAGGGCAGCCAACTCGCCGCGGGTGATCGCGTTTTCCCGGAACACAGGGGGTGTTGCGGGCAGATACACGTCCAGCTTCTTCGCCGCTGTGGCCGGTTTCATCGACTGTGCGTTGAACGTGCTCATGCGCTTGAGTTTATCGACGGGCCCACTAGCCTGAGACGGTGGATCAGTTCTCGCTGACTCTCGGGTACGTCCCCGGGGCGACGCCAGCGAAGTGGTCACGGACCTGGGCGCAACGGCATCCCGACACCCCGCTGACGGTGCGCGCCGTCGCAGCGGTGGACGCGGCCACCGAAGTGCGTGACGGGACAGTCGACGTGGCGTTGCTCCGGCTGCCGGCTGATACCTCTGAGCTCGCGGTCATCCCGCTCTACGAGGAGATCACGGTGGCTGTGGTGCCGGTAGATCACCATCTGTCCGCAGCTGATGAGATCTCGACGTCCGACCTCGACGGTGAGCCGATACTGCTGCCACTCGACGACGTCGTCAACTGGGTGGACGCTCCGGGCACCGTGAGCGATCATCGACCCGAAACCACCGAGGCAGCAATGGAACTCGTCGCGGCGGGAATGGGTGCGCTGATCGTTCCGCAGTCGCTGGCTCGGCTGTATCACCGCAGGGATCTCACATATCGTCCGATCTGCGACGGGCCCACCTCGCCGGTGGCACTCGCTTTCCGGGAAGGACCGCAGTCGGCGCTGGTCGAGGAGTTCACCGGAATCGTGCGGGGTCGCACACCCGGTTCGTCGCGGGGGCAGACAGAGCCGGCGCCCAAGCGCACCGCACGCGAGAAGGCTCTGGCCAAGCAGGCTGCGCGCGCCGCCGCGGGAAAGGTGACCCGTCGTCCGGTTCCGAGCAAGCGCCGTCGGCCCTGATGCACGCCAGTTGCGTGCCTGCGTGATGCAACTGGAACTCCGGAGGTGGCGCTGCGGTGTGCGGTTGAATGAGTCATGAAGATCGACGGATCGGTGGCGGTGGTCACCGGAGCGGGCTCGGGTATCGGCAGGTCGGTTGCGGCGGCGCTGGCATCAGCCGGCGCCTCGGTGGTGGCCGGCGACATCGATGCGGTGTCGGTGGCCGAGACCGCGGCGATGATAGGAGGGGTCGCGGTGGCCGCGGATGCGGCGAGCGCGGATGGCATCGCGACCCTGCTTGACACCGCCCGCCGGGAGTTCGGCGTCGTGGACATCTTCGTGGCCAATGCCGGTATCGTCGGCCAACCCGGCCTCGGCGACGACGAAGCCGCCTGGGACCAGATCATCGATATCAACGTGCGCGCCCACATCCGCGCGGCCAAAGCTGTTGTGCCGGAGTGGCTTGAGCGCGGCAGTGGACACTTCGTCGTGGTCGCCTCGGCCGCGGGCCTGCTGACCCAACTCGGTGCGGCGCCCTACAGCGTGACCAAGCATGCGGCCGTCGGATTCGCCGAATGGTTGGCCATCACCTACGGAGACCAGGGCATCGGTGTGAGCTGCGTATGCCCGATGGGAGTCGACACCCCACTGCTGCGGGCCATGGTGAATTCGGACGCGTCCGACTCGCCGGATTCGCAGGCACGGGTGGCCGGTGCCGCCGTCACCGGTGCCGGGGCGGTGATCAGTCCGGACGCCGTGGCCGCCCTGATGGTCGCGGCCATCGTCGACGGGACGTTCCTGGTGCTGCCGCATCCGGAGGTGCGAACCATGTTCGGGCAGAAGGCAGCCGACCACGACCGGTGGATCGCCGGGATGCGCCGCTACCAACGCAGCCTGCGGTAGGCGATCAGAATTTGTGCAGTGGCCCCTGTGCCCGCTTATACATCGACTTGAGCATCGCGTCGCGGAAGCGGGCGTTGTCGATCAGCTTGATGCCGGCATTGGCCACCTTCGGGTAGCCGAGCAGCTTGTGGAAGTAGCGGCCGCGGCGGTACTCGGTACCCCACGCGGCTTCCATCCGCTGGCCGTAGTTGGTGAAGTCGTCCGGTCCGCCGTTCTCCAGCGCGGCGAGCGCGCACTCTCCGGCGGCCAGGCCGGATTCCAGTGCTTTGGAGATCCCCGCTCCGGAGGCCGGCTTGCCCGCACCCAGGGAGTCGCCGGTGAACAGCACGCCCGGACGCCACGGCGGCCACGCGGTGAATCCCATCGGCAGGCGCCAGGCACGCACGCTCTTGTTCTTCTTCAACTCTCCGATCGCCGGCAGCTTCCACTCCGGCGGCAGGGTGGCCAGGAACTCGCCGAGGAACTGGGTGGCGTTGATCGCCTGCCAGTTCGTGTAGCTGTTGACGTAACCCAGACCGATGTTGAGCCGGCCGCCGCCCATCGGGAACACCCAGCCGTAGCCGGGCAGTTGGTCGCCCTGGAAGGCCAGCTTCAAATAGATGTCGAGGCTGTCGGAATCGGCCACCTCGGCGTCCATCTCGGCGCGGATCGCGATGGCCGAGTAGCCGTTGAACTCCGAGTCGATCTGCAGCGCGCGTTTGATGGGGGAGTAGGCGCCGTCGGCGGCGATGACGGCGTCGCCGTACACCTTTTCGCCGCTCTTGAGCGTCACCCCGGTCACCCGGCCGGCCTCGTCGAGGATCGGTGCGCTGACCTCGGCGCCCTGGCGGACCACCGCGCCGGCCTTGCCGGCGTGTTCGAGAAGCATGGTGTCGAGCACGGTGCGGCTGACGGTGTGGCCGTGATCGGGCATCCCGGGGCGCTTCGGGAAGGTCAGCTCCCAGCGCGACGGGCTGAACACCGTCACCCGGTTCACCCGGTGGAACTCGGCCACCTCGTCGGCGAGGCCCATTCTCTGCAGGTAGCTGACCGCGCGGGCGGTCAGACCGTCGCCGCACGGCTTGTCGCGGGGGAACACGGCCTTGTCCAGCACGATGACGTTGGCACCGGTCTGGGCGGCCTGCCAGGCGGCCGCTGAGCCCGATGGCCCCCCACCGGCGATCACCAGGTCGAAATGCTGTGTCACGCGTCTTAGATTAGTCCACCGCGAGGACTCCGGCGCGACACGCCGCCAACACAAGTGGTTGTGTTGGCCCGGCTTGTCAGACACCAGGGGTAGTGTTTGGGAAGTCAGCCGGAATGTCGGCGTTCTCATGGTGGAGTGGAGTTGGCGTGAGCGAAGGAATCAAGCTGATCGACCGTGCATCGGCGATCAACTGGAACCGCGTGACCGACGAGAAGGACGCCGAGGTCTGGGAGCGTCTGACCGGCAACTTCTGGCTCCCGGAGAAGGTCCCGGTGTCCAACGACATCCCGTCGTGGAACACCCTGACCGAGGCCGAGAAGCAGGTCACCATGCGGGTGTTCACCGGCCTGACCCTGCTGGACACCATCCAGGGCACGGTCGGCGCGGTGAGCCTGATCCCCGACGCCGCCACCCCGCACGAGCAGGCGGTGCTGACCAACATCGCGTTCATGGAGTCCGTGCACGCCAAGAGCTATAGCTCGATCTTCTCCACGCTGTGCTCAACCAGCGATATCGACGACGTCTTCCGCTGGTCGGAGGAGAACGTCAACCTGCGGCGCAAGGCCGAGATCGTGATGGACTACTACCGCGGCGACGACCCGCTCAAGCGCAAGGTGGCCTCCACCCTGCTGGAGAGCTTCCTGTTCTACTCCGGCTTCTACCTGCCGATGTACTGGTCGAGCCGGGCCAAGCTGACCAACACCGCCGACATGATCCGGCTGATCATCCGCGACGAGGCGGTGCACGGCTACTACATCGGCTACAAGTTCCAGCGCGCGCTGGCGCTGGAGGACGATGCCCGCCGCGCGGAACTGAAGGACTACACCTACGAGCTGCTCTTCGAGCTGTATGACAACGAGACCGAGTACGTCCAGGACCTCTACGACGGCATCGGCCTCACCGAGGACGTCAAGAAGTTCCTGCGCTACAACGCCAACAAGGCCCTGATGAACCTGGGCTACGAGGCGCTGTTCCCGCGCGACGAGACCGACGTCAACCCGGCGATTCTCTCGGCGCTCTCCCCGAACGCCGACGAGAACCACGACTTCTTCTCCGGGTCGGGCTCCTCGTATGTGATCGGCAAGGCCGTCGTCACCGAAGACGAGGACTGGAACTTCTAAAGCCCCAGCAAATCACTGTTCCGCCTGTGCGGGTTGGCTATTGCGTGCTCACAGGTGGTTTACTTACGCGTGACTTATCGGGGCGGCAAGGTGGAGGGTGTTGTGTTCGTCAAGACTTCGGGGTCGACATCAGGGGCTGACGCCTGCCCGGACACTCCATGCGACGCCGGGTCGATCAAGCGGCCACTGCGGGCGGCCGGGCTGATCGGGTCGCTGTCGCTGGTGCTGGGCGTGGGGGCGGCAGTCGCCGCGATGCCCGTGGCCGCCGCCGAGAGCCCGGAGTCCGTCAGTGCATCGGACGCGACGTCGGCGCGGGAGTCCCGCGGGCCGTCCCGCGAGGCCTCGCGAGCGAGCGGATCCGAGCGCGGTTCGACCACCGCCCCGGCCCGACGCGATCGGGTCGCCCAGACTCCGTCGGGTGCCGCCTCCGAGCGTGCGTCGATCAAGACCGCACCCGCCGCCGCCGTGTCCGGTGCGCCGGCGCTGCCGAGCGCTGACAGCGATCCCGCCGCACCCGTCACCGCGCCGCTGGCCTGGGCCGCTGCCGCGGTGAGCCGCCGCGAACTGTCCGTTGCGTCTTCCGCGGTCGCCGCACCCGCCGCCACCGCCACGGCCGCCACCGCCGCCGTTACCGCCGGGGTGGGCGAATTCCGCGACGTCTTCGAAGGCCAGGTCCGCGGCTACGTCGTCCGCTGGGGCGGCACCGCCGCACTCGCCGACGCCGTCGCGCCGCTGGTGGCCGATGCCGCCGCCGGCTGGATCAACAACGGCACGGTCGGCCCGCAGCTCACCGGGCTGGCGTCCAACGCCGCGGTCCGCGCCTTCATCGCGGACTGGACGACGTTGCAGCTCACCAGCATTGGGCTGCCTGGTCAGGTCAGCGGCGCCGTCGGCGCCGCGGTGGCCGACGCCGTCCGGGTTGCGTTCGGCGACCCGGCCAACACCGCGCTCATCGGCGCGGTCGACACCTTCATCGCAGCCGTTCCGTGGACCTCTGCGCCGCTGGCCGACACGCTCTCGGCGTTGACGTCCGGGAGCACGACGGTGCTGAGCCTGGTCGAGCGCCAACGAACCGGTCAGGCGATCTGGACGGCCGCCACCGCGCTGCTGGCCAACCCCGCCGTTCCGCAGGCACTCGGCACCGGGGTCACCGCCTTGGTCGGCCAGGTGGCCGCCGATGGGGGGGTCCAGGCGTTCCTGCGCGACAGACTCGGCGCCTTCATCACCGGCAGCCAGGGCGGAGCCGTCGGCACCGCGATCACCGGCGTCGTGAACGGACTGCTGGCCGATCCCGCGCTGATCGGCGCGCTCGCCGGGGCGGCAGGCACCACCGTCACCGCCCTGCTGAGTCAGCCGGGCATCCCGGCCGTGGCGGTCTCCGCGGTTCAAGAGATCGTCGTCGGTGGCACCTCGCCGGCAAGCGTGCTGAGCGCGGTGGCCGCCAACCCCGCCGTCCAGAACGCGCTCAACGGAACCCTGCTGGCCGCGGCCACCGAACTGCTGGGCGACCCGGCTGTGCGGCAGGCGCTCGGTGACGCCGCTGGCAGTCTGGTCACCGGTCTGGCGGCCGATCCCGCGTTCGGTGCCCTGATCGCCGACCAACTCGGCGGTGTGCTGAACACGACCGCTGACTTCGGTGCGCTGCTGACCGACCCGGCCGTGATCGACGCCCTGGGTACCGCGGCCGGCACCACCGTCACGGCGTTCCTGGCCCAACCCGGCCTGGCTGCCGCGCTGGCCGGCGGCGCCGCACAGATCATCGGCGCACTGCTGATCGGTTCGGACCCCGCGACCGCGCTGGCCGCGCTGCAATCCAGCCCGGAACTGCAGGCTGCGGTCAATGCGACCCTGCCGACGCTGGTGAACTCGCTGCTGGCCATCACCGCACTGCGGCAGGCCGTCAGCGCGACAGCCGGGGATCTGATCACCGATGCCATCGGCGGTTCGGGATCTGACGGCTCCGTCGCCGGCACGGTGACCGACGCCGTGGTGGACTCCCTGCTGGGCGACCCGTCGGTCGGGACCCTGCTGAGCACCGTGCTGATCGAGGCCATGAATGGGACGTCGTCGACGGAGACGGTGAACGCCCTGGTTGCGTCGGTGCTGCGCGATCCGGAGCTGCAGACTGCCGTCGGCACGGCCATCGGCAAGGGTGTCGGTGCGCTGTTCGGCGACAACCCGATCGGGGCGGCAGTCGGCTGGGTCGTCGGTGGCGCGGCGACGCTGGCCATCCGCGTCTTCGCCGGCATCACGCTGCTGTTCAACCCGGGATTCACTCTCGTCCCGCCGGCGGCGGCGGCACTGGTGCGCTCCGACTCCAGCCTGTTCCTTCTAGGCGTCCCGCAGCCGATCGGATAATTGGCTGCGCGAGCGGATTCCGAGCTTGCGGTAGGCGTTGGACAGGTACATCTCGACCGTCTTCGCCGACAGATACAGCTTTGCGCGCGGCGGCGAAGCCGTCGGTCGACCCGGTGTCGACGATGGTGATCTCGTCGAAGACCCCCGCTGCCGAGTCCAGATCGCACCGACATCGTCTGCGCCGACGGGACTTTCTGGGACAATGGATCCATGACCGCGAAGTCGCGTGTAGGCAAAGTCCTGGACTGGCTGCGGGCCGGCTACCCGGGAGGGGTTCCGGGGCCGGACCGGGTTCCGCTTCTCGCGCTGCTGCGCAACACCCCGCTGACCGAGGACGAGATCAAAGAGGTGGTGCGGGAGATCTCCGCAGCGGAGAGCAAGGAGCCGCCCGGGCATGTCATCGACGCCGACGAGATCGAGACGTTCATCGAAGGCGTCGCCCACCATGACGGCGGCCCGGAGAACATCAAGCGGATCGCCGACATCCTGGCCGCGGGCGGCTGGAAGGTCGAGGAACTCCACACCGACTGAGCGCCGGGTGCTACCGCAGCGACTCGGTGGCCCCGCCCTGATGCGACCCCTCCTCGCTGCTACCGCAGCGACTCGGTGTCGATCACAAACCGGTACCGCACGTCGCTGGCGATCACGCGCTCGTAGGCCTCGTTGATGTAGTCCGGCTCGATCACCTCGACCTCCGAGGCGATGTTGTGCGTGGCGCAGAAGTCCAGCATCTCCTGTGTTTCGGCGATGCCCCCGATCACCGAACCGGCGATGCTGCGACGCATACCGATGATCGAGAACGGCGGAACCACCAGCGGGTTCTCCGGGGCGCCGAGTTCGACGAAAACGCCGTCCAGGTCGACCATCTGGAGATACCGGCCCAGATCGAGGTTGGCCGAGACGGTGTTGAGCACGATGTCGAAGGAGTTGCGCAGTTTCTTGAAGGTGTCGCGGTCGCTGGTGGCGTAGTAACTCGTGGCGCCCAGTCGCAGGCCGTCCTCCATCTTCTTCAGCGACTGCGACAGCACGGTCACCTCCGCACCCATCGCCGCGCCCAGCTTGACCGCCATGTGGCCCAGCCCGCCGAGGCCTATCACCCCCAGCCGAGTGCCCGGCCCCGCCTTCCAGTGCCGCAGTGGTGAGTAGGTGGTGATCCCGGCGCACAGCAGCGGCGCGGCGGCATCCAGCGCAAGTGCCTCGGGGATGCGCAGCACATAGTTCTCATCGACCACGATGGAGCCGCTGTAACCGCCCTGCGTCGGCTGGCCGTCGCGGCCCACACCGTTGTAGGTGCCGATGTTCCCGCCGCCGGTGCAGTACTGCTCGATCCCGGCGAGGCAGTTCTTGCACTCGCGGCAGGAATCGACGAAACAGCCCACACCCACCCGGTCGCCGACGGCGTACGTGGTCACCGCGGAACCGATTTCGGTGACGATGCCGGCGATCTCGTGACCGGGCACCACCGGGTAGTTGGGCTGGCCCCATTCGGCGCGCACGGTGTGGATGTCGGAATGGCAGATGCCGGCGAAGTGAATGTCGAACCGGACGTCGTTCGGCCCTACCTCGCGGCGGGTGATCGTGGTCTTGGTGAGCGGTTCGGTGGCCGAGGTGGCTGCGTAGGCGGTGACAGTCGTCATGGGATCGAGACTAAGCCGTCGCCGTCGAGTCACCCGCGACAACCCTCCGCCGCGGCCGCACCGCTCTACTATTCGCCCAATGGCATGGAGCATTCCGGCGGTACCGCGGCCCCCGCTCGGCCTGCCGGATCCGCTGCGGCGCATCTACGTCGCCCGCGATCTGGACTCCGTCACCGACATCGGTCCCGAGGACCCGCCCGAGGCGGGCGGGGTGGACGCCGAGGCGGTGGACTCCATCTGGCGGTGGGTGCAGGACTGGTATCGCAGTGGTGTGCACCCGGCGATGCAGGTGTGTGTGCGCCGCCACGGCGCGGTGATCCTCAACCGCGCGATCGGACACGCCTATGGCAACGGCCCGGCCGACGGCCGTGACACCGAGCGGGCGCCCGCCACCGTCAACACCCCCTTCTGCGTGTATTCGACCTCGAAGGCGATCACGGCGTTCCTGGTGCACAAGCTGTGCGAGCGCGGCGTGCTGAGCCTGGATGACAAAGTCGCCGACTACATCCCGGGCTATGAGCGCAACCGCAAGCACCGGATCACCATCGGCCACGTGCTGGCCCACCGGGCCGCGGTGCCGAACCTGCCGAAGACCGCGTTGGACCTCGATCGGCTCGGCGACCGGGAGTACATGACCGACATCCTGGTCAACGCCGCACCGTTCGCGAAGGCCGGCCGCTATCTGGCCTACCACGCGGTCTCCGGTGGTTTCATCCTTGGTGAGATCGTGCACGCCGTCACCGGCAAGGACGTCCGCGAGGCGCTGGCCGAAGAGTTTCTCGACCCGCTGGGCTTTCGCTGGATGAACTACGGCGTCGGCGCCGACGACATCGGGAAGGTGGCGGTCAACTACATCACCGGGCCGCCCACCGCGCCACCGCTGTCGAACCTGCTCAGTCGCGCGCTCGGGGTGGGCATGGACAGCCTGGTGGAGTTGACCAACGACCCCCGCTTCCTCACCGGCATCGTGCCCTCGGCCAACACCATCACCACCGCGTTCGAGCTGAGCCGATTCTTCGAAGTGATGCGCCGCGGCGGCGAACTCGACGGTGTCCGGGTGATCGAAACCGACACCATCCGCCGGGCACTCGAAGAGTGCTCGCATCTGGAGATCGACCTGTCGCTGGGATACCCGACCCGGTTCTCCTACGGATTGATGCTGGGCGCCAGGGTGGTCAGCCTCTTCGGCCTCGACACCCAGCGCGCGTTCGGTCACCTCGGCTTCACCAACATCCTGGCCTGGGCCGACCCGGAGCGCGCCATCTCCGTCGCGGTGCTCAACAGCGGAAAACCGGTGGTCTACCCGGAGTTCTACCGCTTCCTGGGCACCATGCAACAGATCAGCAGCGCGATGCCCAAGGCGTCCGCCGACGAGCGAATCCTGTAGCGCGGGAGGGGAAATCATGTCCACACACCTGTCCGGCAAGGTCGTCATGGTCACCGGTGCGGCCAGTGGCTTCGGCCGGCTGATCGCGGAGAAATGCGCGGCGGGCGGGGCCAAGGTGGTCGGTGTCGACGTTGCCCGCGAGGGGTTGGATGAAATGGCCGCCGGGATCACCGCCGCCGGGTCAGAAGCACTGGCGCAGGTGGCCGACGTCACCGATCTGGCCGCGCTGCAGGCCGCCGTGCGACATGCGGTGAGCACCTTCGGTGCGGTGGACGTGCTCGTCAACAACGCCGGGGTCATGCCGCTGGCCTACTTCGCCGATCACGAACGCGCCTGGCAGCGGTGGCATCAGGCCATCGACATCAACATCAAGGGCGTGGTCAACGGAATCTGCGCGGTCTACGACCAGATGATCGACCAGGGCCGCGGCCATGTGGTCAACATCTCCTCGATCTACGGCAACGGCGGGGTCGCCGGCGCCGGGGTGTACAGCGCCACCAAGGCCGCCGTCGCGGTGCTCTCCGACGCGCTGAGGGTGGAGGCCCAGGGCCGGATCAAGGTGACGACGGTCAAGCCCACCGGGGTGCTGGGCACCAATCTGGCGGGCGGGGTGGTCAACGAGATGGCGATCATGGAACTGTCCGGCCAGCACGGCGCCGCCTTCGCCGAAAACCTCGGCAACTACTTCGGCGGGGCGATGCGGCCCGAGCAGACCGACCCCGACTCGCCCGCCTACTGGGTGATCACCCCCGCCGAACTG
Organism: Mycobacterium sp.; assembly: GCA_041303735.1. Taxonomy (GTDB): domain Bacteria; phylum Actinomycetota; class Actinomycetes; order Mycobacteriales; family Mycobacteriaceae; genus Mycobacterium. Next base: position 6,308 of record JBFYOQ010000147.1, on the reverse strand, counting down.
GCCGACGCCGTGGTGGCGGTGATCGATCAGCCGTGGGGGGTGTGCGTCAGCGATGTGACGGTGCGCGCCACCGGCGAGAACTATGTGCGTTAGCCCCCTTTAGTTGATCGGGGCTTTTTAGTTAATCGGAGCGTTGAGCCAGCGCAGATCCTCGACGATCCCGCGTGCGGCCACCACACCCTGACCGGTCTGCCATACCTCGTTGTTCACCACGAACACCCGGTTGTCCCGGTTAGCCGACAGCGCTCGCCAGGCATTGCTCTCCAGCAGCGCCGCCGCGCGGTCCTTGGCGACCGGCGAGGCGAATGACAGGTAGACGATATCGCCGTCGGCGGCGGAGAAGTCTGCGGCATCGAGACCGATCTCCAGATACGGTTTATCGGTGAACCGTTGCGCCGCAGGGCGATCCACGCCGACGGCACTGAGCACACTGGCCGGGAAGTTCGCCGCACCGAACACCCGCAGCGCCGAATCGGTGAGCTGCACCACCGAGGCCTGGAAGTGGGTGGCGTCGTTGGCTTCGCCGGCTTTGCGGGCCTGCTCGGCGAACCCGGTGATCAGCCCATCGGCTGCACCGGCGCGCCCGGTGGCCGCCCCCACCAGTCGCAGATTGTCCTGCCAGCGCGCGCCGGGCGCGGCGGTGAACACCGTGGGCGCGATCGCGGCCAGCGCGGGATAGCTCTGCGGGGGCAGGTCCGCGGACCCCAGAATCAGATCCGGCGTGGCCGCGGCGATCCCGGCCAGATCCGGATCGCTGCGCGGGCCCACCGCGGGCACATCGTGGACGACGGTGCCCAGATATGACGGTTGGGCATCGGCGCCATCGGGCAGTGCGGCGGCAACGATCCGTGACTGCAGGCCCAGCGCGCACAGCGCGTCGAGTTCATCACCGGCGAGCACCACGATCCGCTGCGGATCGGCCACCACCGCGGTCTCTCCGGCCTCGTGCCGCACCGGGGGCGGCGGGGGCCCGTCGAGGCGGGCCGGCTCGGGCGCGCACGACTCGTCGGGGCGGCGCTGATTGCCCAGCACACCGGCCGAGGCGATCTTGGTGGTGCTGGTGATCACTGAACCGGCGGGGCCGTCGGCGGGGGTCTGCGGGGAGCCCGAACATCCGCTGACCGCCAGGGCCACCGCAACCGCCGCGGACAGGGTCGGACGCACGACGCGGAACGGCACGTGGCGACGGTAACACCGCACCCCCGCAAACTACCGCTGACCTGCACCTCGACCGGCGATAGATCCCTGTTGTGACGTGAATACGACAGAATGTAGGACCCAGGCCGCGAATGGCCCCGGATGGGGATAAGATTCGCCGGTAGGAGAGCGTCCGCCGCTCTCAACGTGGATGGTTGGAGGATCCTGTGACAGCCGTAGTGCCCTCGCGCGGTGAACTTGAGGCCACCCGCCCCTTCCCGGCTCGCACCGGTCCCAAGGGCAACCTGATCTACAAGGTCATCACCACCACCGACCACAAGCTCATCGGCATCATGTACGTGGTCGCCTGCTTCATCTTCTTCGCCCTGGCCGGCCTGATGGCGCTGTTCATGCGCGCCGAGCTGGCCCTGCCCGGCCTGCAGTTCCTGTCCAATGAGCAGTACAACCAGCTGTTCACCATGCACGGCACGGCCATGCTGCTGTTCTATGCCACCCCGGTCGTGTTCGGGTTCGCCAACCTGGTGTTGCCGTTGCAGATCGGCGCCCCCGACGTGGCCTTCCCGCGGCTGAACGCCTTGAGTTTCTGGCTGTTCGTCTTCGGCGCGCTGATCGCCCTCGGCGGCTTCATCACCCCCGGCGGGGCGGCCGACTTCGGCTGGACCGTCTACGTGCCGCTGTCGGACTCGGTGCACTCGCCGGGCGTCGGTGCGGACCTGTGGATCCTGGGCGTCGCAGTCGGCGGCCTGGGCACCATCCTCGGCGCGGTGAACATGATCACCACGGTGGTCTGCATGCGCTGCCCCGGCATGACCATGTTCCGGATGCCGATCTTCACCTGGAACATCTTCGTCACGTCCATCCTGGTGCTGCTGGTCTTCCCGCTGCTGACCGCGGCGCTGTTCGGCCTGGCCGCAGATCGCCGCCTGGGTGCGCACATCTATGACCCGGCCAACGGCGGGGTGACGCTGTTCCAGCACCTGTTCTGGTACTTCGGCCACCCTGAGGTGTACATACTCGCGCTGCCGTTCTTCGGCATCGTCTCGGAGATCTTCCCGGTGTTCGCGCGCAAGCCGATCTTCGGCTACTCCACGCTGGTGTACGCCACCATCGCCATCGCGGCGCTGTCGGTGGCTGTGTGGGCCCACCACATGTACGTCACCGGCGCGGTTCTGCTGCCGTTCTTCTCGTTCATGACGTTCCTGATCGCGGTGCCCACCGGGATCAAGTTCTTCAACTGGCTGGGAACCATGTGGCGCGGACAGTTGACGTTCGAGACGCCGATGCTCTTCAGCTTCGGCTTCCTTGTGACCTTCCTGTGCGGCGGCCTCTCCGGCGTGCTGCTCGCCAGCCCCCCGTTGGACTTCCACGTCTCGGATTCCTATTTCGTGGTGGCGCACTTCCACTATGTGCTGTTCGGCGTGATCGTGTTCGCCACCTACGCCGGCGTGTACTTCTGGTTCCCGAAGATGACCGGCCGGTTGCTCGACGAGCGCCTGGGCAAGCTGCACTTCTGGCTGACCATGATCGGCTTCAACCTCACCTTCCTGGTGCAGCACTGGGTCGGCGACGAGGGCATGCCACGCCGCTACGCCGACTACCTGGCCACCGACGGCTTCACCACGCTGAACATCATCTCCACGATCGGCGCCTTCATCCTCGGCGCGTCGATGCTGCCGTTCCTGTGGAACATCTTCAAGAGCTGGCGTTACGGCGAGGTCGTCACCGTCGACGACCCGTGGGGCCACGGCAACTCGCTGGAGTGGGCCACGTCCTGCCCGCCGCCGCGGCACAACTTCACCGAGCTGCCCAACGTCCGCTCGGAGCGGCCCGCGTTCGAGTTGCACTACCCGCACATGGTTGAGCGGATGCGCACCGAGGCCCACGTCGGCCGCTCACACCGCGCCAAGGTCGAGACCGAGACCAAGGCCGGCGTCTAGACACCGAGTTCGCTGCCGTCTCGTGCTGCGATGACTGACGCCAAGGTGTCGGTGCTGATCACCGTCACCGGAGTCGACCGGCCGGGAGTGACGTCCGCGCTGTTCGAGGTTCTCTCCGCCCACGCGGTCGACCTGCTCAACGTCGAGCAGGTGGTGATCCGCGACCGGCTCACCCTCGGCGTGCTGGTGTCCGGCCGCGCGGAGGTGGCCGACGGCGACGCGTTGCGCCGCGAGGTCAGCGAGACGATTCACCGGATGGGCCTCGAGGTGAGCATCGAACGCAGCGACGACGTCCCGGTCATCGCCGAACCCTCCACGCACACCATCGTCGTCCTGGGCCGGCCCATCACCGCCGCCGCGTTCGGTGCCGTCGCGCGTGAGGCAGCGGCGCTAGGGGTGAACATCGACTTCATTCGCGGCGTCTCCGACTACCCGGTGACCGGACTGGAACTGCGGGTCTCCGCCCCCGACGGTCTCGACGACGACCTGCAGGCACACCTGGCCCGGGTGGGTGCCGAGCAGGGTATCGACATTGCCGTGGAGCGCTACAACCTCGAGCGGCGCACCAAGCGGCTCATCGTGTTCGACGTCGACTCCACCCTGATCCAGGGCGAGGTCATCGAGATGCTGGCCGAGCGGGCCGGCGCCGGAGCGGCGGTGGCCGCGGTCACCGAGGCGGCGATGCGCGGGGAGATGGACTTCGCCGAGTCGCTGCACCAACGGGTGGCCACCCTGGCCGGGTTGCCGGCCGAGGTGCTTGACGAGGTGGCCGAGCAACTGGAACTCACCCCGGGTGCGCGGACCACCATCCGGACGTTGCGGCGCCTGGGATTTCACTGCGGGGTGGTCTCCGGCGGGTTCCGTCAGGTGATCGACCCGCTGGCCCATGAGCTGATGCTGGACTTCGTCGCCGCCAACGAACTGGAGATCGTCGACGGGAAACTGACCGGGCGGGTGGTCGGCGAGGTGATCGACCGCGCCGGCAAGGCCAAGGCGCTGCGCCGGTTCGCCGAGCAGGCCGGTGTGCCGATGGAGCAGACCGTCGCCGTCGGCGACGGTGCCAATGACATCGACATGCTCAACGCCGCCGGACTGGGGGTGGCGTTCAACGCCAAGCCGGCGCTGCGCGAGGTGGCCGACGCCTCGCTGAGCCACCCGTACCTGGACACCGTGCTGTTCATCCTCGGGGTCACCCGCGCCGAGATCGAGGCCGCTGACGCCGTCGACGGCTCCCTGCGTCGCGTCGAGATCCCGCCGCAGTAACGGGGACGACGATGGGGCACGATGGTCGGGTGCCGCCCGAGACCGCCCCGGACGAGACGGGTGGCGTGGACGAGGATCTGCTGATCGACTTCTCCCGCGTCACCCTGCGCCGCGGCGGACGGGTTCTGGTCGGCCCGGTCAGCTGGCAGGTCGAACTCGACGAACGCTGGGTGGTGATCGGCCCCAACGGCGCCGGTAAGACATCCCTGCTGCGGATGGCCGCAGCCATGGAGTACCCGTCGTCCGGGACGGCGACGGTGCTGGGGGAGCGGCTCGGCCGCGTCGACATGGCCGAATTGCGGCAGCGCGTCGGTCTGAGCAGTTCGGCTCTGGCGCAACGCATTCCCGACGGCGAGGTGGTGCGCGATCTGGTGGTGTCGGCCGGGTACGCCGTGCTGGGCCGCTGGCGCGAGCGCTACGACGACGTCGACTACGAACGCGCGCTGGACACCCTGGAGAGCGTCGGCGGCGAGCACCTGGCCGATCGCACCTACGGCACCCTCTCGGAGGGCGAGCGCAAACGGGTGCTCATCGCCCGCTCTCTGATGACCGACCCGGAACTGCTGCTGCTCGACGAACCGGCCGCCGGCCTTGACCTCGGCGGCCGCGAGGAACTCATCGCTCGGTTGGCCGATCTGGCCGCCGACCCGGACTCACCCGCGCTGGTGCTGGTGACCCACCATGTCGAGGAGATCCCGCCCGGGTTCAGCCACTGCCTGATCCTGGCCGAAGGCACGGTGGTGGCGGCCGGTCTGCTGCGCGACGTGCTCACCGCCGACACCCTCTCGGCAGCGTTCGGTCAGTCGATCGCGGTCGACACCGTCGACGGCCGCTACTTCGCCCGCCGGGTGCGCACCCGGGCGGCACACAGGAGGCTGTTATGACTGAGATGTCCGCGAGCCAGACACCCGAACCGGTCGCCGTGCGGCCGGCGGCGACCGTGATGCTGGTACGCGACACCGTCGTTGATCGCCTCGAGGTGTTCCTGATGCGCCGGCACGCCGCGATGGAGTTCGCGGCCGGGATGACGGTGTTCCCCGGCGGCGGGGTCGACGACCGCGACCGCAACGCCGACATCGACTGGTACGGCCCCGGGCCCGACTGGTGGGCGCAGCGTTTCGGCGTCGAGATCGGCTTGGCCGAGGCGCTGGTGTGCGCCGCCGCGAGGGAGACGTTCGAGGAGTCCGGGGTGCTGTTCGCCGGCCCGGCCGACGATCCGGACGGCATCGTGCGCGACGCGTCGGTCTACCACCACGAACGCATCGCGCTGGAAGACCACAGTCTGGCCTTCGGCGACTTCCTGCGGGCGGAGAAACTGGTGCTGCGCGCCGACCTGCTGCGGCCGTGGGCGAACTGGGTGACCCCGAAAGAGGAGCGCACCCGCCGCTACGACACCTACTTCTTCGTCGGTGCCCTGCCGCAGGGGCAACGGGCGGACGCCGATATCAACACCGAGTCCGATCTGGCCGGCTGGGCCCGCCCTGAGACAGCCATTGAGGACTTCGCGCAGGGCCGCGCGCTGCTGCTGCCGCCCACCTGGACCCAACTGGACTCCCTGACCGGCCGGACGGTGGCCGACGTACTGGCGGTGGAACGCCATATCGTCACCGTCGAGCCGCAGCTGACCATGCTCGAGGGCGGCAACTGGGAGATCGAGTTCTTCGACGCTGACCGCTACAACGAGGCGCGCCAGCAGGCGCTGCGACGGATCGGGGAGGGCTGAACGTGCGTGAGTTCGTCACCGTCCACGTCAGCGAGCAGCAGCCCGGCATCGGCACCATGCTGCTGAACCGGGAACCGACCAACGCGCTGACCCGCCAGGTCTACCGCGAGATCATTTCCGCGGCAACCGAAGTGGCGGAGCGGGACGACATTGCGACGGTGGTCCTGTTCGGCGGCCACGACATCTTCTCCGCCGGCGACGACATGACGGAGCTGCTGACGCTGGAT
>JBFYOQ010000146.1:0-5941 GCA_041303735.1 Mycobacterium sp. | reverse complement strand
CGCTGAGCGTCGATGACGGTGCGGATGTAGGTGGCGTCGCGTTCGCCGCGGCCGGCGACGATCTGCTCGCGGATGGCGTCGAGTTCGGCGCCGAGGTTCTCGATGTCGGCGTCGCTCAGGTCGGTTGTCGGATCGGAGAATGTGTCCAGTGTTGCGGTCATGTCGGTGTTCCTCTCAGAGGTTGATATCGCAGGCGCCGGCGGCCGCGGAGATGCAGGTCTGGATGACGACGCCGTCGCCTTCGACGGCGGTGGTGACCCGGCCGGTGCGCAGATCGCGCACCGCGCCCCGACGCAACGGGGCCACGCACCCGAAGCAGATGCCCATCCGGCATCCCGAGGGCATCAGCACGCCGGCAGCCTCGCCGGTGTCGAGCAGGCTCTGGGCGCCGTCGTTGTCGACGGTGGTGCCGGTGGCCGAGAAGGTGATCTTTCCGCCGTCCCCGGTGGAGATGACTGTGGGGCGGAATCGCTCAGTGTGCAGCTGATCGGCGATACCGGTTGCGGTCCAATGGCTTTCCAGCCCATCGAGCAGACCGGCGGGCCCGCACGCCCAGGTGTGCCGTTCGGTGAGGTCGGGAACGAGTCGTTCCAGCGCGGTGGCATCGAGCCTGCCATCGGTGCCGGAGTGGACCTCCACCAGGCGCAGCTGCCCGCGGGCGGCGAGCCTGCGCAGTTCCCCGCCGAAGATGACGTCGGCGGCGGTGGGTGCGGAATGCACGACGACGACGTCGCATGCGTGGCCGTGCGGCATGTTGCGCAGCATTCCCATTACCGGGGTGATGCCGCTGCCGGCCGTCACGAACAGGACCTTTGCCGGCGGGGCAGTGCCGAGGACGAAGTTCCCGGCTGCCTGGTCGAGCTGGACGACCGTGCCGACGCCGGCCCGCCGAACCAGGTGATTGCTCACCACGCCGCCGGGGATCGCCTTGACGGTGATGGCGATGGTGCCGTCGCGCCGCCCGAGTTGCGACGTCAGCGAGTAGGCGCGCCACTGCCGCACACCGTCGACGTCGACGCCGATCCGAAGGTACTGGCCGGGGATGTGGCCCTGCCAGCCGGCGCCAGGCTTGATGACCAGAGTGACGGCGTCACGGGTTTCCGGGTTTTTCGCGACGATCCGGCCGCGCAGGGCGGCGGTGGAACGCAGGGGGTCGATGACGTCGAGATAGTCGGCCGGCACCAGGGGAGTGGTGATCCGCTCGGCGACCAGGCGCACCAGTCCTCGCAGTGCCCCGGTGGTGCTCGGGCGGGGTGCAGTCGTGGTCATGTCTCCACCATGCGCGTCCTTCGGAGATAAAAGCTTGGTCGGCTAGTGTGGAGAAAGCCGCTTTTTTTGTTTGTAAGGAATAAATTGTCCAAGTCCGAACCGCGACTGTCCGGTCTGGCGCTCGGTCCCGAGGTGGTCAGGGCACTGGAGGCGGTACTGCCCCGGATGGCCGAGCGCACCATCGCCGCGATCATCGCCGAGGTGCCCGCATATGCCGACCCGTTCCGCGGCCGGATGGGCCAGAACATCGAGAACGCCGTGCAGACGTCGCTGGGGGCCTTTCTTTCGATGGCGACCCGCGCCGAGGACTCCGAGTCCGGCGCGCAACTCTCACCGGCCCTCGACGGCGCCTACGCACTGGGCCGCGGCGAGGCCCGCAGTGGCCGATCCATCGACGCACTGCTGTCGGCTTACCGTGTCGGCGCCCGAGTCGCGTGGCAGGAACTCTCCGCTGCCGCGGTGAATGCCGGGTTGCCCGCCGGGGTCATCGCCCGGTTCGCCGAGTTGGTGTTCGCCTATATCGACGAGCTGTCCGCCTCCAGCGCGTCGGGTTTCGCCGACGAGTCCGCCACCGCCGGCCGGGTGCGGCAGCGCTACCTCGACCTGCTCACCGCACAACTGCTCGCCGGAGAGTCACCGGAGGTGCTGCGCGCCAGTGCCGAACGCGCCAACTGGTCCGCTCCGGAAACGCTGACCGCCGTCCTGGTTCCCACCGCGCAAACCCGCGGTCTTCCAGACGCTTTCAGCGGGGAGGTGCTGCAGCACGGCGACGATCTTCCCGGCCTCGATCCGTCTGAGCCGTGGGCCGTCCTACTGGTCGCCGATGTGGACGGCGCCCGCCGGCCCGCGCTGCTGACGACTCTGGGCGGCCGCGATGCCATCGTCGGCCCTGCGCGGCCGTGGCCGCTGGTGCAGGCGTCCTACCGGCGTGCGGTCCGGGCTCGGCACCTCGCCACCGATGGACCCCTCGACACCGACGAGCATCTTGTGGAGATCGTTCTGGGCGCCGACTCGGAGGCCGCCGAGGATCTGCGCCGCCGTGCGCTGGCGCCCCTGCAGGGGTTGCGGCCCGCGACCGCCGAACGTCTGGCGCAGACACTGCGCTCCTGGCTGCTGCACCAGGGCCAGCGTGACGCCGTCGCCGCGGATCTCTTCGTGCACGCCCAGACCGTGCGGTACCGGATGAACCAGGTGCGCGAGTTGTACGGGGACAGGCTCAGCGACCCGCAGACGATTCTGGAACTCACGGTTGCGCTGGGGATAGCTGGCACCGGGTAGGTGTAAGTGAGGTGTATAGTAGGTGTATGGCGCGCACCAACATCGACCTCGACGACGACCTCGTCGCAGAGGTGATGCGGCGGTATGGCGTCACTACCAAGAAGGAGGCTGTCGATCTTGCCCTTCGTCGCCTCGTCGGGGTGCCGCTGAGTCGGGAGTTCCTCCTCGGACTTGAAGGCATCGGCTGGGACGCCGACCTCGATGACATCCGGCGAGAACGGCCCAGCGAGTTCGGGTGACGGCGACCAATGCAATCTTGATCGACTCGTCGGCCTGGATCGAATACTTCCGCGCGACCGGATCACCCGCGGCCCTCGAAGTGCGTCGGCTGCTCTCGGAGGAGCAGGACAGGGTGGTGATGTGTGAGCCGATGGCGATGGAGATCCTCGCCGGCGCAGTCGATGACAGCAGGTACGCGGCGCTCGAGCAATTGGTGAACGGTTTACCCACGCTGGGGATCGACGTGACAGTCGACTTTCGGGGTGCCGCGGCGATTTACCGGACTGCCCGACGCGCGGGCCGAACGATCCGCAGCATCACTGACTGCCTGATCGCTGCGGTGTGCATCCGGCACGCAGCGATCCTTGTTCATCGAGACACGGACTTTGAGGTCATCGCGGCGATGACCGGACTTATCGCCCAATCCTTCCGGTAGCCGGCACCGTCCCCACTAGATGACGAAGTCCTCGCCGTGCCACACACCGGCTTCCGGCGGCCGGATCACGCGTGCCCCGTCCCCGTCGCCCGTGCCTTCCAACTTGGCGACCCGGGTCAGCAGTGACTGCATGCTGACGCCCAGGGGGTCGGGGAGCCTGGACTGATCGCTTCCCGTCCGGGCGAAGCCGGGATCTTCCTCGCCCCGGTCGACGATCTGCCCGGGGACACCGACGACGACCGCCCCCGCGGGCACCGGTTTGACGACGACGGAGTTCGCGCCGATCTGGCTGCCGCGGCCGATGGTGATGGCCCCCAGTATCTTTGCTCCGGCTCCGATGGTGACGTCGTCCTCGACGGTGGGGTGCCGCTTAACGCGGTCCAGATTGGTGCCGCCGAGTGTGACGCCGTGATAGATGGTGACGTTGTTTCCCACCTCGGCGGTCTCGCCGATCACCACCCCGGTGGCGTGGTCGATGAACACCCCGGAGCCGAGCACCGCACCGGGGTGGATCTCCACTCCGGTGAGCTTGCGAGTGATTTCGGCGAGGAAGCGCGCCGGCAGTTTGGCGTTGTGGTGCCACAGCCAGTGGGTGAGCCGATGTCCCCACACCGCGTGCAGACCGGGATAGCAGAGGATGACCTCGGCGGTGCTGCGGGCAGCCGGGTCACGCTCCTTGACCGCCGTGATGTCGCGCCAGATCGCCGACAGCACCTCTAGTCCTTGAGATCGGCGAACAGAGCTGTGCTCAGGTACCGCTCGCCGAAGCTGGGCAGCAAAACGACGATGAGCTTGCCGGCGTTCTCCGGCCGTTTCGCCAGTTGCACCGCCGCCCAGGTGGCGGCTCCCGAGGAGATGCCGACCAGCAGGCCCTCCTCACGCGCCAGCCGGCGGGCCATATCGAAGGACTCGTCGTTGCTGACCCCGATGATCTCGTCGACGAGATCGGTGTCGAGTACCGGCGGGACGAAGCCGGCCCCGATGCCCTGAATCAGGTGCGGTCCCTTCTGCCCGCCGGAGAGGACCGGGGAGGCGGCCGGTTCGACGGCCACGAACTGCGCTGAGGGCTTGCGCTCCTTGATGACCTCGGCGATGCCGGTGATCGTTCCGCCGGTGCCGACACCGCCGACGAAGATGTCGATCGTGCCGTCGGTATCGCGCCAGATCTCCTCGGCGGTGGTGGCGCGGTGCACAGCCGGGTTGGCGGGGTTCTCGAACTGCTGGGGGATGAAATAGCGCTGGTCGGCCTTGGCCATTTCCTCGGCCTTGGCGATGGCGCCGGCCATGCCCTCTGGGCCGGGGGTGAGGATCAGGTCAGCGCCGAACGCCCGAAGCAGGATCCGTCGCTCCAAGCTCATGGTCTCCGGCATGACGATGGCGCATTTGTAGCCGCGGGCCGCACACACCATCGCCAGGGCGATGCCGGTGTTGCCACTGGTCGGCTCCAGGATGATGGTGTCGTCGCTGATCAGTCCGGCTTGCTCGGCGGCATCGATCATGGCCACCCCGATGCGATCCTTGACGCTGCCGCCCGGATTGAAGAACTCCAGCTTGGCCACGACGTCGGCTCCCGCGCCGTCGGTGACCCGGCGCAGGCGCACCAGGGGGGTGCTGCCGGTGAGTTCGGTGATGTCGTTGGCGATCCTGCTCACCTGCCCAGCCTAACGTGGGGCGTTGCCGGTCACGGGTGACCCGGGCTTCCGTCGGTTCAGCCCCGGGTCCCCGGCGTGAAACTCATCGGACTGCGGGTGACGTTGATCCGTGGTCCGTCGGATTCGTCGGGCTCGCCGCCGCGTGCTGACGGCAGCGGGGCCGGCGCCTCGATCGTGGCAGCCGGGATCTCCTCTGCCGACTCGGTGGCGGTGGTCTCCTCGGCCGAGGTCTGAGGCGTCGTCTCCACCACACTCGCCTCCGAGGTGCTCTCCGGCGGCGGGATCGCGACGGCGGTGGTGCGGATGGTGGGCGTCAACTTCAGGGGGCGTTCGCCGGCGTCGTCGCCGGTCAGCAATAGCACCGCAGCCACTGACAGTGGTACCGAGGCCGCGGCGATCAGCCCCAGCAGGATGACGGGGTTGCGATGCAAGGGCCGGCGGATCGCAGGTTCCGGTTCCGGCCACCGCACGTAGGTGTCGCCGTAGGGATCCCCATACAGATCCGCGTCGGGGTCGGAGTCCCAGTCCCATTCCGGCGCCGCGTACGAGACCTCCCCGTACGAGACCTCCTCGTTCGGGGCTTCCTCGTTGCCGGCCATGGCCGTCGATCGTAGTGACAAAGTGCGGTCGGTGACCTGTCGAGGCGCCATTTGCCCTGATCGGCCAGCCTCCGGGTGCGCAGTTCGACGACCGCGCCGGCCCGCGGGCTACCGTCTTGGCTCATGACCGAGAAGAATCAGATGCTGGTCCTCAACCGCGGCGACCTGGAGAACCTGAACCTGGGCTGGACCGAGATCGTCGACGTCCTCGAGGACGCCTTCCGGCAGAAGGCCCGCGGTCTGGTGCAGAACCCGCCGAAGCCCAAAGTGACCTCACGCGAGGATGCGTTCATCCACGCCATGCCGGCCTACCTCGGCGGCTCTGACCGCATCGGCCTGAAATGGGTCGCCGGCTACGAGCAGAACAACGCCAAGGGATTGCCCTACATCTACGGCGTGATGATCATGAACGACCCCGAGACCGGCCGTCCCATCGCCATGCTCGACGGCGGGTGGATCACCGAGATGCGCACCCCCGGTGTATCCGG
>JBFYOQ010000145.1:0-16042 GCA_041303735.1 Mycobacterium sp. | reverse complement strand
CGCTGCGGAGTGCCGGTGAGCACCGATGAGGGCCTGCGTGAAACCCACCTCGGCCAGTGGCAGGGACTCACCCACAGCGAGGTCGACGCCGCCGCGCCCGGTCAGCGGCAGGCCTGGCGCGACGATGCGACCCTGGCCCCGCACGGCGGGGAGAGCCGCATCGACGTCGCCGACCGCAGCCGGCCCGTGGTCGCCGCGATCCTGCTCAACGAACCGGAGTGGGGAGCCGACGACTGCGACCGTCCGGTGGTGCTGGTGGCCCATGGCGGTCTGATCGCCGCGCTGACCGCCTCACTGCTGGATCTGCCGGTGGACAGTTGGCCGGTGCTCGGGGGGATGGGCAATGCGAGCTGGACGCAGCTGTCCGGCCACGGCCCGGCGGAGGCGGCACTGGGGGAGCTGCGCTGGCGCCTGGATGTGTGGAACGCTTCGGCTCAGGTCTCCAACGATGTCCTCTAGCGCGGCCACGAGAACGCTGCTGGTCTTCGCCGACTCACTGTCCTACTACGGGCCGCAGGGTGGACTGCCCGCTGACGACCCGCGCATCTGGCCCAATATCGTTGCCGCCGAACTGGGTTGGGAGTGTGAGCTGATCGGTCGCATCGGGTGGACCTGCCGCGACGTGTGGTGGGCGGCCACCCAGGATCCCCGTGCGTGGGCGGCGTTGCCGAAAGCCGGCGCCGTCATCTTCGCCACCAGTGGAATGGATTCACTGCCCTCGCCGCTTCCCACCGCCATGCGCGAACTCATGCGATACGTGCGGCCGTCGCGGCTGCGCCGGTGGGTGCGTGACTCCTACGGCTGGGTGCAGCCGCGGCTCTCCCCGGTCGCGCGCTCGGCACTGCCGCCCAAACTCACGGTGGAATACCTCGAGATGACCCGGGGTGCAATCGACTTCAACCGTCCCGGCATCCCGATCGTGGCGAGCCTGCCCTCGGTTCACATCGCCGACACCTACGGCCAAGCCCACCACGGCCGCCCCGCAACGGTGGCAGCCATCACCGACTGGGCGTCGGCGCATCATATTCCGCTGGTGGATCTCAAAGAGGCCGTCGAAGAGCATGTCCTCGGTGGCCGCGGCAACCCTGACGGCATCCACTGGAACTTCGAGGCGCACAAGGCGGTCGCCGCCCTGATGCTCACAGCGCTGGCCGAGGCGGGCGTCGCCGTCGGGGGACGCTGACACCGTGCCGGTCGTCGTGGTCACCGACTCCTCGGCCCGGATACCGGCAGAGATGTTGGCCGAGTGCGGGATTGCGGTCGTCGCACTGCACATCCTCATCGACGGACGTGATCTGCGCGATGGTGTTGACGACGTTCCGCCAGACCTCTATCAGCGTGCCGCGAGCACCGCCGGGGCGAGTCCGGCTGAACTGGCCGCCGCTTACCGGGCCGCGCTGGAACGCAGCGGCGGCGAGGGTGTGGTGGCAGTGCACCTGTCCGCCGAGCTCTCGAGCACGTTCGGTTCAGCGGAGCATGCCGCGGCGCTGTTCGACGGCCGGGTACGGGTGATCGACTCACGATCGGCGGCGATGGGTACCGGCTTCGCGGCGCTCGCCGCCGCGCGGGCGGCCCATGCGGGTGCCGGTCTCGACGACGTTGCCGATGCCGCCCGCGATGCCGCGCGGCGGACGCATGCCTTCATCGTCGTTCAGCGGCTCGACAATCTGCGCCGCAGCGGACGGATCACCGCGGCGGCGTCGTGGCTGGGCACCGCGCTTGCCCTCAAGCCGCTGCTGCGTATCGCCGACGGCCACCTGGTACCGGTGCAGCGGGTCCGCACCACCTCCAAGGCGCTCGCGGCGATGGTCGAGCAGGTGCTCGACGTGGTCGGCGAGGGCCGCGCAGCTCTCGCGGTGCACCATGTCGACAACCCCGACGGTGCAGCCGATCTCGCCGCCACGCTGTCCGCCGCGCTGCCGGCCTGCGGTGCGGCGATCATCACCGAACTCGGCCCCGTGCTCGGCGTCCACCTCGGACCCGGAGCACTCGGGGTGGTTGTGGCACTGGAGGTCTAGCGTCAGCCCCGCAGCGTGTTGAGCCAGGTCCGGGCATCACCGACGCAACTCGGCGGCAGCGAGAAGTGATCATCTTTGGGGTACTCGCGGATCTCAATGCTGCCACCGAGGGACTTGACCGCGTCGACGTAGGCCCTCTGCCATGAAACCGGTACCACGGTCCCGTTGTCGAAGGTGTCGATACACACCAGCACCGGCGCGACAGGCTTCTTCTGCGCGGCCGAACCGGCGTCGATGGCGTCCTTCCATTCGCCGAAGTTCGGCGGGTCCGGGTTGAGCACCGCCCCTTTGAGCCGGAACATCCGGGCGATCACATCGTTGAGATGGTGCACCGGCTGGATGTTCCACGCCGTCTCGATGATCTCGACACCCAGCGGGGTGAACGCCTGCGACAGCTGCAGTGCCGAGTGGTTCGCCGCATAGGTGCCGGCCAGCACCATCACCAGGTGCGAGTCCGGAGGCACGGTGGGATTGGTCAGTGCCGCGGTAATCGACGCCGGGTTCTCCAGTGCGATCTTTCCCACACCCGGTGACATCGGGACCGTGCCGATGAGTCTGAGGTCGCCGTAGTCTTGCGGCTCGAGTTCAGCCACCGCCGCAGCCGCGCCGCCGCCCTGCGACCAGCCGGCGCAGCCCAGCGTTGTTCCGGCTCCCGCATCGAGTTGGCGTGCCGCGCGCGCCAGGTAGACGGCATCGCGGGCGTTGGTGATGTTGACGGTGTACTGGTGCATGCCTGGCGTTCCGAGGCCCTGGTAGTCGGTGGCGCACACCACCCAGCCGTCGTCGATGAAGCCCTGCATCCCCGGCACCCCGAAGTCGATCTGCTGGGTGGCACGAGGTTCGAAGTAGGTGATGAGTTCGCGGGCCGGGTCGGGCTGCGCCGATGGGCAGGCGGCGTCGCCCAGTCCGGTGGTGCCGTGGCACCAGGTGAAGATCGGCCGATCCTGCCCCGCGGCGTCGGGCGCGATCACCAGGCCGCTGGCCTCGTGGGCGACACCGTTGACGTCGCGGGAGATGTACCGGACGCGCCAGGCCCGTGCGCCCGTGATCGAAGTGTCGATCCGCTCCTGGGAGACCAGGCTTGCAGGCTTGCCTTTCGCCGGTTCCGGGATCATCGGCTTCGCCGTCGGTGCAGCGCCGGCCGGTGCGGCAGCCACGGTCTTGCCCGTGTCGTCTCCGCGCGAGCATGCCGCCAGCAGTGGAGCGGCCACCGCCACCCCGCCGAGTCCTGCGATGAATGTCCGACGCTCGATGTCCACGCGGCGGAAGTTACCCGAAGCGGCCGGTGATCGGCGGGAGATCCTTGAGGGTCACGATGCCCGGCGCGGCGGCAACCACCGCGGGCACGGCATTGGTCACCGGCATCGCGGTGTAGATCATCCCGAGCCCCATGAATCCCGGCTCGTCCCAATCCCGTGGCGGCAGGCAGTGCAGCACGGTGCGCATGTTGGGCACACCGAACACCTGGATGACGTGGCCGTGCTCCAACGGCTTGGGCGGGATGACGTGGTTACCCATGATCCAGTTGAATCCGACGCTGACGACGTTGCGCTCACCCACCCAGCCGCGGTGGTAGCCCATCACGCCGCCGATGGTGCCCGCCGGGATGGTCATGAACCCCAGGTCGGTGTCGCCGGTGGCCGGGGTGAACGTCACATCGAAGGTCATCCGGTCCAGCTTCGCCCCGATCGCGTCGGCCATCATCGCCGCCGACTCGGCGAACACCTCACTCTCCCGGCGCACACTCTCGGCCAGTCCGGGTGTGTCGGGATCGCAGGAGAAGCCCATCGCGGTCTGGGTGCCGGCCGACTCGTAGGTGGAGCAATCCACTGATTCGGTGATGCGGATCTCGTTGACCCGTTCGCAGGACCCCGACAGCACCATGCCCACCATGTTGGTCATCCCGGGGTGCGCGCCGTTGCCGAAGATCGTGGAACTGCCTCGCTCACAGGCCGTTTGGATCCGATCCAGATCGGCTTGGCTCTGTTTGCCGCCGGTGATCCACGCGGCGGACGTACAGACGTTGACCCCAGCGGTGAGTAGTCGTTCGAGCTCGTCGATGCTGGGCCACAGCGGGTTGTAACAGCAGGCGTCCGGCTTGGCGGCCAGCAGTGCGTCGATATCGTTGGTGGCGGCGATGCCGGTCGGCTTCCCCCGTCCCAGCGGCCAGCCCGCCAACTCCGCGGCGTCCACCCCGATCTTGTCGGCGCCGTGGGCGTACACGCCGACCAGTTCCATGTCGGGTCGGCCGATGATCGCGTGCAACGATCGGCGGCCGATGTTGCCGGTGGTCCACTGGATGACTCTGATCGGCCGGTCGCTGATTGCTGTCATGGGCACACAGTAGGGACACCCGCGCACTCACAGACCCGGATTGGTCCACAGCCAGCGCCGCATCGCGCCGCCGCCGCGATGGTCGTGTCGCTTCCCGGCCATACGGTCGCCGCATGCGAAACGAGCAGCCGCTGGCCGCCCTGCATCGCCGGCTCGGTCTTCGGGCCGAGCCCGCCGATCGCCGCACCGGTGACGACGCCGACGAGGACATCGACGCCGACCCCGGTTGGGTGCCCGATAGCCGGCGGGCTGGGCCGCGAGCCTGGCTGGAGGCGGTACGCGCCGACCCCGGCCGCGCCGGTGGCATCGCGCTGGCCGTCGTCGCAGCCATGGCGGTGCTGGTCACCGTGTTCACCCTCGTCCGGTCCCATCCGGCGCCGGTGGCCTCGGCCGACCTGCCGCCGGTGCAGATGGCATCGACGTCCACCACCCCTGCGCCGCCGGACGGACAGGCGCCGAGACACCAGCTCGTGGTCAGTGTGGTGGGCCTGGTGCAGCAGCCGGGTCTGGTCACCGTCGCCCCGGATGCCCGTGTGGCCGACGTCGTCGCCGCCGCCGGGGGGCCGCTGCGCGGCGCCGACACCGTCGGGCTGAACCTGGCCCGCCACGTCGCCGACGGTGAACAGATCGTCGTCGGCATCGCCACTCCGGCTGGGCGCCCGGCGGTGCTCGGCAGCGCGGTGCACAGCGTGGCGACCGCACCGGCCGCCACCGCATCGGTACCCACCAGCACCGCCCCCGCCGGGCCGGTCGACCTCAACACGGCCACCGCCGAGCAGCTCGACGCGCTGCCGGGGGTCGGCCCGGTCACCGCTGCGGCGATCGTGGCCTGGCGACAGGCTAACGGCCGGTTCGGCCACGTCGATCAACTCGCCGACGTCGACGGCATCGGCCCCGCCCGGCTGGAGAAGTTGCGACCGCTGGTCACGGTGTGACGCCCGGCCCGCTGCCGCCGGGCCGGGTGGATCTGCGGCTGGTGCCGGCCGCGCTGACCGCGTGGGTGGTGACCGCCGCGGGGATCGTATGGCGGGCCGGGCCCGCGCTGGCATGCCTGTGCGCCGTGATGGCCGCCGGATGGTGGGCGGCGACCTGGCGGTGGGGGACCCGGTGGGAGGCTCTGCGCGTCGCCGCCACCGGGGTAATCGGTGCGGCGGTGATCGGTGCAGGCTTCGGCCTCGCGGCCGGTCTGCGCGCCGACGCCGTCGAGCGCCATCCGGTCGGCCGGATGTTCGGGGCCACCACAGCGGTGACGCTCACCCCGTCCGAGAGTCCCCGCCCTGCGGGCAGCAGCCGGCTGATCTTCCACGCTGATCTCACCGCCATCGGCGATGCTCCCGCGGCGGGTCGGGTGGTGGTATTCGCCCAGGCCGCCCACTTCGCCGCCCTGACCGCCGGGCGCCCGGCGAGTTTTCGCGCCCGGATCTCCCGACCCACCCGCCGGGACCTGACCGTCGCGGTGCTGACCGCGGTGGGCCGGCCGGTTCTTGGGCACGCCTCAGCGGTGCAGCGCGCCGCCGCCGGGGTGCGGTCACGCTTCGCCGACGCGAGTGCGCAGGTGCTACCGCCCGGGCAGGCCGCGATGCTTCCCGGTCTGGTCCTCGGTGACACCTCCGCCGTTGCCCCGGGCACCGCTGCCGAGTTCCGGATCGCCGGCCTGACCCACCTCACCGCGGTATCGGGCGCCAACGTCACCATCGTGTGCGGGGCGGTCCTACTCGCCGCCGGTCTCATCGGGCCGCGCCCCGCGGTGGCACTGGCCGCCCTGGCGCTCATGGCGTTCGTCGTTGTGGTGCAGCCCGGCGCCAGCGTGCTGCGGGCGGCGGTGATGGGCGCCATCGGGCTGATGGCGGTGCTGTCGGCGCGGCGCCGGCAGGCTATTCCGGCGTTGTCGGCGGCGGTGATCGCCCTGATCCTGCTCGCGCCGCACCTGGCGGTCGACGTCGGGTTCGCGCTGTCGGTATCGGCGACGGCCGCACTGGCGCTGCTGGCACCGGTGTGGTCACGGCGGCTGACGCAGCGTGGATGGCCGAAGCCGGCGGCGGATGCGGTCTGCGTCGCCGTCGCGGCTCAACTGGTCACCGCGCCGCTGATCGCTGCCGTCTCAGGGCGGTTCAGCCTGGTGGCCATCGCCGCCAATCTGGCTGTCGCAGCGGTCATTCCGCCGATTACCGTCATCGGTACCGCTGCGGCCGTGCTCTGTCCGCTGTGGCCGGCGGCGGGCAGCCTGCTGATCCGATTCACCGGACCCGAACTCTGGTGGCTGCTGTCGGTGGCGCACCGGGCCGGCTCGCTGCCGGGTGCGGCGGTGCCGGTGCCGTCCGGGTGGGCGGGTCTGGCCGTCGTCGGCGGGTGCGCAGTGGCGGGTGCGCTGCTGTGGCGGTGGCGGTGGTTCCGGCTGGGTGTGGCCTGCGGCGGGCTGGGCCTGCTGGCGTGGTCACTGTCGGGACTCGTCGGCGGTCCGTGACACCATCGACGGGTGAGCGCTGAGGCCGATCAGGGGTCGGCGGGTCTGCATCTCGTCAGAGGCGATGAAGACCTGCTGATCGAACGAGCGGTCAGCGCGATTCTGCGTGCCGTGCGATCCGCCGCCGGTACCGACGACATCCCGGTGGATCGCTTGCGGGCCGGGGAGGTGTCAGCCAACGAACTGGCTGAACTGCTCAGCCCGTCTCTATTCGCCGATGAGCGGGTGGTGGTGCTCGAAGACGCGGATGAAGCCGGTCGGGACGCCGTCGCGCTGATCGCCTCGGCGGCCGCCGACCTGCCCGACGGCACGGTGCTGGTGGTGATCCACTCCGGTGGCGGGCGGGCCAAGGCGCTGGCCGGCCAGTTGGAGAAGCTGGGCGCCACCGTCCACCCGTGCGACAAGATCGTCAAGGCCGCCGACCGGGCGGGTTTCGTGCGGGCGGAGTTCCGGGCACTCAAGATCAAGGCCGACGATGACACCGTGGCCGCCATACTCGAGGCGGTGGGTTCCGATATCCGGGAACTGGCCGCGGTGTGCTCCCAACTGGTCGCCGACACCGGCGGGCAGGTGAACGTCGCCGCGGTGCGCCGCTATCACAGCGGCAGGGCTGAGGTGACGGGCTTCGAGATCGCCGACAAGGCGGTGGTCGGCGACGTGGCCGGGGCGGCCGAAGCACTGCGGTGGGCGATGGCCAGCGGGGTGCCGCATGTACTGCTCGCCGATGCGCTCGCCGAGGCTGTGCACTCCATCGCCCGGGTGGGGCCACTGTCCGGAGACCCCTACCGGCTGGCATCCGAACTCGGTATGCCGCCGTGGCGGGTTCAGAAGGCGCAGAAACAGTCCCGGCGGTGGTCGAGGGACAGCGTCGCGACGGCGATCGGCTTGGTGGCGGCGCTGAACGCCGACGTCAAGGGGGCAGCGGCTGATCCGGACTACGTCCTGGAAAGCACCGTGCGAAAGGTCGCCGAGTTGGCGTCCGGTGGCCGTTGAGCAGAACCGGCCGGGGTCGTCAGATCTTGTGGAGGGCCTGAGCCAGCGCCGACTTCTTGTTGGCGGCCTGGTTCTTGTGGATGACGCCCTTGCTGGCGGCCTTGTCGAGCTTGCGGCTGGTCGCGGCAAGCAATTCGGCGGCTTTGTCCTTGTCGCCCTCGCTGGCGGCGGCGCGGAACGCGCGGATCGCCGTGTGCAGCGCCGACTTCACCGACTTGTTGCGCACCCGACGGCGCTCGTTGGTGAGAATGCGCTTCTTCTGCGACTTGATATTGGCCACGCGTGTAGTTCCTCTATATCTTCGGGGCTTGAGTCGTTCAAGCTTGTTACCGGGGCAGGTGCCCTCGCGGTGCCCTGCGAGAATACCAGCATCGCTGCCCCCGCCCCAAAATGGGAGCGCCTCAGCCTGCGTAAACGGCGTTCGTCGTGCAGCATTGTCACCCGTGACCTATTGCCGGAGCCACCCGTGACCTATTGCCCGAGCCACCGTGACCGTTCGTAGCCCGCGGGCCGACCCCAGCCCGCGAACCGGCGCCGGGGCTTCCAAAGCCGCCCGCAACGGCTCCGGCGCCACCCTGCGGGACGACACCACGATCTTCGGCGGCTACTCCGAACTCGGCTCCTACGGTGCGGCGTTCGACGAGATGTTCGACCGTCAGGGCCGGGTCCGTCCGCCCTACAAGGGCATCTACTCCGAACTCGCCCCCACCGGCACCGAGGAACTGGGCGCCCGGGCCGAGGCGCTGGGCCGGGCCTTCGTCGACCGGGGCATCACCTTCTCGCTGTCCGGGCAGGAGCGCCCATTCCCGCTGGACCTGGTTCCACGGGTCATCTCGGCGTTGGAGTGGGCGCGACTGGAGGCCGGGATCACCCAGCGGGTACTGGCGCTGGAACGCTTCCTCGACGACGTCTACGGCGAACAAGAGATCCTGCGCGACGGCGTGATCCCGCGCCGGCTGGTGACCTCCTGTGAGCATTTCCATCGCGACGCCGCGGGCATCAGACCACCCAACGGGGTGCGTATCCACGTCGCGGGCATCGACATCATCCGCGACGCGGCCGGGACGTTCCGGGTGCTGGAGGACAACCTGCGCTCGCCGTCGGGCGTCTCCTACGTCATGGAGAACCGCCGGGTGATGACGCGGGTGTTCCCCAACCTCTTCGGCACCCACCGCGTCCGCTCGGTCGACGACTATCCGTCGCATCTGCTGCGCGCACTGCGCAACGCCGCCGCCACCAACACCTCCGACCCGACGGTGGTGGTACTCACCCCGGGCCCGTTCAACTCCGCCTACTTCGAGCACTCGCTGCTGGCCCGGCAGATGGGCGTCGAACTGGTCGAAGGACCCGACCTGTTCTGCCGCGACAACGTCGTCTACATGCGCACCACCGAGGGCGAGCGCCGCGTCGACGTCGTCTACCGCCGCATCGACGACGAGTACCTCGATCCGATGCACTTCCGGCCGGACTCGATCCTGGGAGTGGCGGGACTGCTCAACGCCGCGCGGGCCGGCAACGTGGTGATCTCCAGCGCGGTCGGCAACGGCGTCGGGGACGACAAGCTGGTCTACGCCTACGTGCCCACCATCATCGAGTATTACCTCGGCGAAAAGCCGATGCTGGCAGGAGTCGACACGCTGCGGTGCTGGCTGCCCGGGGAATGCGCGGAGGTGCTCGACCGGGCCGCCGAACTGGTGATCAAACCGGTGGAGGGTTCCGGGGGATACGGCATCGTGTTCGGGCCGGACGCCTCGGAGAAGGAACTGGCCACCATCCGCCGCAAGATCTCCGCCGACCCGCGCGGCTGGATCGCCCAGCCGGTTGTGCAATTGTCCACGGTGCCCACCAAGGTCGGCGACACCCTTGCCCCGCGGCACGTAGACCTGCGTCCGTTCGCGGTCAACGACGGCGAGAAGATATGGGTGCTGCCGGGCGGGCTGAGCCGGGTCGCGCTGCGCGAGGGCTCGCTGGTGGTCAACTCCAGCCAGGGCGGCGGGTCCAAGGACACCTGGGTGCTGGCCCCGCGCTCCTCGGCCGCCACCCGGGAACTCGGCTCCAAGCAGGTGGTGCGAAGCCTGCCGCGGTCGAACACCGCCGGTGCCGACACCCATCCGCTGCAGCAGCAGGCACTGACCGGCCAGCAACAACAGCAGCAGCAACAGGCCGGAGACCGGTGATGCTGGCCCGCAACGCCGAGGCGCTGTACTGGATCGGCAGATACGTCGAACGGGCCGACGACACCGCCCGGATCCTCGACGTCACCGTCCACCAGTTGCTCGAGGACTCAACCGTTGATCCCGACCAGGTATCGCGAATCCTGCTGCAGGTCATGGGATTCACCGCACCGGAGGCCCGGCTCGACATGTGGGCGCTGACCGATCTGGTCGCGTTCAGCCGCGGGCTTCCCGGCGGGTGCTCGATCATCGACGCCATCACCGCCGCGAGGGAGAACGCCCGCTCGGCGCGCGAGGTCATCTCCGGCGACATGTGGGAATGCCTCAACACCACCTTCAACGGACTCGGTGAACGCGAACGCGCGGCCCGTCGGCTCGGTCCGCACGAGTTCTTCACCTTCGTCGAAGGCCGGGCGGCGATGTTCGCCGGGTTGAGCGACTCGACGCTCTCGCGCGACGACGGATACCGGTTCCTGGTGCTCGGACGCGCCATCGAACGGGTGGACATGACGGTGCGGCTGCTGCTGTCCCGGGTCGGCGACAGCGCATCCTCGCCGGCCTGGGTGAGCGTGCTTCGGGCCGCCGGCGCGCACGACACCTACCTGCGGACCCACCGGGGTGTGCTGGACGCCAGCCGGGTGGTCGAGTTCATGCTGCTCGACCGGCTGTTCCCGCGCTCGGCCTTCTATTCGCTGCAGTTGGCCGAGCACAGCCTCGAACGGCTGATCGCCAGTCCCGGCGAACGCGCCGGACCGGGAGCCGAAGCCCGGCGTCTGCTCGGACGCGCACGCAGCGAGCTGGAATTCGTCCGGCCGGGTGCGCTGCTGGAGTCCCTCGAGCCGAGGCTGGCCGGACTGCAGGCCACCTGCCGCGACGTCGGAGAAGCGCTGGCGGCCCAGTACTTTCGCCCCACCCTGTGGGTGGAGTGGTCCGACGCCGGCCAGGCCGCCGGATTGGCGACCGAGGACGATTCGGAATTGGGAGGCCGCTGATGTGGCGGATGCGGGTCGTCCACGCGACCGGGTACGCCTACAAGGCCCCGGTGACCGCCTCCTACAACGAGGCGCGGCTGACCCCGCGGTCAGACTCCCGGCAGAACGTGATCATCAACCGCGTCGAGACCGCTCCGGCCACCCGGTCCTACCGTTACGTGGACTACTGGGGGACCGCCGTCACCGCCTTCGATCTGCACGCCCCGCACATCGAGTTGGAGGTGACCTCGTCCTCGGTGGTCGAGACGGACAAGCCGGAGTCTCCCGCGGCCAGTGCCGGCTGGGCGGAACTGGCGTCCGAGGAGGTCGTGGACCGCTACCACGAAGTCCTCACCCCCACCGGTTACACCCCGGTGAGCAAGCGCATCGGCCGGGTCGCCCGCCACCTTGCCAAGGATCACGATCCGCACCACGCGGTGCTGCTTGCGGTGGAGTGGGTGCGCAATGAGATGCAGTACGTCCCCGGAACCACAGGTGTGCACTCCTCGGGGCTGGATGCGCTGCGGGAGGGCAAGGGCGTGTGCCAGGACTTCGCGCATTTGTCACTGATCCTGTTGCGGGCCATGGGAATTCCAGGCCGCTACGTTTCGGGATACCTGCATCCGAGGAACGACGCCACCATCGGTGAGGCGGTGAAGGGCGAGAGCCACGCCTGGATTCAGGCGTGGACCGGAAGCTGGTGGGATTACGACCCCACCAACGACACCGAGATCAACGAGCAGTACATCAGCGTGGGCACCGGCCGCAGCTACGCCGACGTGACACCCCTGAAGGGCATCTACCTCGGCCGCGGCTCCAGTGAACTCGACGTGGTCGTCGAGATGACCCGGTTGGCGTAAGCGTCAGCGTCAGCCGACGGTGACTCGCAGTAGATCGTCGCCGAGTTCGATGCGGCCGCCGAACTCCGCCGCGGCCAGCGCCCGCCACTGATCCTCCTGCCCGGCCACCAGTGGCGGGACGTAGTGGGTGAGCACCAGCGTTGCGACCCCGGCCCGGGCCGCGGTCGCGGCAGCCTGCTCGACGGAGGAGTGGTAGTCGAGGATGTCGCGGATCCGCTGAGCGGGCATCTGCTCCACGAGGTCCTTGCGGATGACGGTGTGCACCAGGGCGTCGGCACCGCGGGACAGTTCGTCGAGGGTCGCGCACGGCACCGAGTCCCCGGCCACCACCACCGACGCGCCGTCGTGCTCGAAGCGGAAGGCGATGGTCGGTTCCACCGGGCGGTGGTCGGTCGGTGCGACGGTGATCCGCACACCCTCGGCGTCCCACACCTGGCCATCGGTGTACTCGTGCACCCGAACGTCCGGAGGCTCGGTGATGTCGGCGTGATGGTGGATGCGGTAGGAGATGTCCGGTGCCAGGGCGGCCAACGTCGCCTCGACGACGGCCCTGGTGCCGGGTGGACCGATGATCGGCAGCGGGTTGGGCCCGATCGTGGTGACCCAGCGGGTGGTGATGACGTCGGAGAGATCGGTGATGTGATCGCTGTGCAGGTGGGTAAGCAGCAGCGCGGTCAGCGAGGAGGCGCCGGTGCCGGCGGCGGCGGCCCGCATCAGCGCCCCGCGGCCGCAGTCGACCAGGAACCCCTTCCCGCCGGCGGTGACCAGTGTCGAGGGTCCCGCCCGGTTCGGGTCGACGATCGGGCTTCCGGTGCCGAGCAGAGTGATATCGATCATCGTCACTGTTTACCCTGCACCGCGAAACAGGCGTCTTCCGCCCCGCGCCGGATAGTCGTACGCTGGTGTGACGTCAATCACAGCGCCGGTGCGCGAAGTCACGGCACTGGTCCCAGAGGAGTCGGTCATGCGGATCTCGGACATCCTGCGCAGCAAGGGGTCGGCGGTTGCGACCGTCACCGAAACGACGACGGTCACCGGGTTGCTCGCCGAATTAGCGGTGCACAACATCGGCGCCACCGTGGTGATCGGACCCGAGGGTGTGGTCGGCATCGTCTCCGAGCGGGATGTGGCCCGCGAATTTCACCGCCGGGGTCCGGGCCTGCTGCAGCGGCCGGTCAGCGACATCATGAGCAGCACCCTGGTGACCTGCGGACCCGATGACACCGTCGATGTGCTCGCCGAGTTGATGACCCACAACAGGGTTCGCCACATTCCGGTGCTCGACGGCGGCCGGCTGGTCGGGATCGTCAGCCTCGGCGACGTGGTGAAGAATCGGCTCGAGGAACTGGGCGCCGAGCGTCAGCAGTTGCGCGACTACATCACCCAGTCCGGCTGAGGAAGCTCAGCTCCAGAAGTACTCGGCGCGCAATCGGGCGCTGATCACCTCGAAGATGGCGCGGTCCATGATCGCGCCCTCCCGGCGGATGCCCTCCTCGGGCACATCGAGCACCCGGTCCAGCCGCACCCAACTCGGCCGGCCCTCCCCATCCCAGCCGCCGGAGCCGATCGGGACCCAGGCGGGATCGCCGGCGTGGTGTTCCCGGCTGGACAGCATCAGACCCAGCAGAACGCGGCGTTCGCGGCCGACCACCAGCACCGGACGGTCCTTGCCGCGAGTCGGGTCGTCCTCGTAGACCACCCAGGTCCAGACCACCTCGCCCGGGTCTGCGCGGCCGTCGAGGTCGGGGGCGTAGACGACCTGGCGGGCCCGATGAGCGGTGGGGACGCTGCTCTGGGTCACCGGCCGGCCGGCGGTGATGGCCTTGGGCCCTTCGGCGGGCAGTGCGGTGGCCACCAACGCCTCCAGCCCCATCCGCAGGCCCTGCTGGAGTGTCCGCTGCAGGGCATCGGGGTTCTGTAACTGCCGCAGAAGCTTGGGGGCCTCGGAGAATACGAAGTGCTCCGTGCCCCGCAGGATCTGCTGCAACGTCCTCCACTGCGACGCCATGTGGCCGAGCATAGGCGAGGACGCGTCGCGTGCGGGCGTGCGATTGTGTGCCTCACCGCCGCTGTCGATACCCTTGAGGCGACTACCTCGTCATCAGGAGATTCCCATCAGCAGTTTCGCCGACCAGACCTTCACCGCGCCGGCGCAGATTCGGAACTTCTGCATCATCGCCCACATCGACCACGGCAAGTCCACCTTGGCCGACCGGATGCTGCAACTGACCGGTGTGGTCGCCGACCGTGACATGCGAGCCCAGTACCTCGACCGGATGGATATCGAGCGCGAGCGCGGCATCACCATCAAGGCCCAGAACGTGCGGCTGCCGTGGACGGTCTCAGCCGGGCCCGACGCCGGCCAGCAGATCGTCCTGCACCTCATCGACACCCCCGGACACGTCGACTTCACCTACGAGGTGTCCCGGGCGCTGGAGGCCTGCGAGGGCGCGGTGCTGCTGGTCGACGCCGCTCAGGGCATCGAGGCTCAGACGCTGGCCAACCTCTATCTGGCTCTGGACCGCGACCTGGCGATCATCCCGGTGCTGAACAAAATCGACCTTCCCGCCGCCGACCCGGAGCGCTACGCCGCCGAGATCGCCCACATCATCGGTTGTGAACCCTCGGATGTGTTACGGGTCTCCGGCAAGACCGGCGAGGGAGTGACCGAACTGCTCGACGAAGTGGTGCGCGTGGTGCCCGCACCGACCGGCAAGGCCGACGGGCCCGCCCGGGCGATGATCTTCGATTCGGTGTACGACATCTACCGCGGCGTGGTGACTTACGTCCGCGTCGTCGACGGCCGCATCACCCCGCGCGAGCGGATCAAGATGATGTCCACCGGCGCCACCCATGAACTGCTCGAGGTCGGCATCGTCTCGCCCGAACCCAAACCCACCGAGGGTCTCGGCGTCGGCGAGGTGGGCTACCTCATCACCGGGGTGAAGGACGTCCGCCAATCCAAGGTCGGCGACACCGTCACCAGCGCCCGCCACGGCGCCACCGAGGCGCTGATCGGCTACCGCGAACCGAAGCCGATGGTGTACTCCGGGCTCTATCCCGTCGACGGCTCCGACTACCCGAACCTGCGCGAGGCCCTCGACAAGCTGCAACTCAACGACGCCGCGCTGACCTACGAGCCGGAGACGTCGGTGGCACTGGGCTTCGGTTTCCGGTGCGGCTTTCTGGGCCTGCTGCACATGGAGATCACCCGCGAGCGCCTCGAGCGCGAGTTCGACCTCGACCTCATCTCCACCTCTCCCAACGTCGTCTACCGGGTGGTGGTGGAAGGAGATACCAGCGGCTCCGGCACCATCGTCACCAACCCGTCGGACTGGCCGGAGAACAAGATCCGCGCCGTCTACGAGCCGATCGTCAAGACCACCGTGATCGCGCCGAGTGAGTTCATCGGCACCATCATGGAACTCTGCCAGTCCCGGCGCGGCGAGCTCGGTGGCATGGACTACCTGTCGCCCGAACGCGTCGAATTGCGCTACACCATGCCACTGGGCGAGATCATCTTCGACTTCTTCGACTCGCTGAAGTCACGCACCCGCGGCTACGCCAGCCTGGACTACGAGGAGGCCGGCGAGCAGGAAGCGGACCTGGTGAAGGTGGACATCCTGCTACAGGGCGAAGCCGTCGACGCGTTCAGTGCGATCGTGCACAAGGACTCCGCGCAGGCCTACGGCAACAAGATGACCACCAAACTCAAAGAGCTCATCCCGCGACAGCAGTTCGAGGTTCCGATCCAGGCCGCGATCGGTTCGAAAATCATTGCCCGGGAGAACATCCGGGCTATCCGCAAGGATGTGCTCGCCAAGTGCTACGGCGGTGATATCACCCGCAAGCGGAAACTGCTGGAGAAGCAGAAGGAAGGCAAGAAGCGGATGAAGACCATCGGGCGGGTCGAGGTTCCGCAGGAGGCGTTCGTCGCCGCACTGTCCAACGACGGCGCCGGGGACAAACCCGGCGACAAGACCCGGAAGTAGGGGCTCATCACCGCGGAGCGCTCTGTCGCGCGCCGGCTGGGGATCCGGGCGCTCGGTTTTCTTGGTGTGCTGACGATCCTGGGCTGCTCCAACACGGTCGTCGGCAGCGCGCAGCGACACGGTGCCGGGGAACCGGTGCCGCTGCAGCAGGTGCTGCCCACCGCCGATGAGGTCAGTGCGGCGGTCGGCAATCCCCTCGATGCCGTCGGCACGGTCACGACAGGGTCGATCGACGT
>JBFYOQ010000144.1:0-24512 GCA_041303735.1 Mycobacterium sp. | reverse complement strand
GTCATCGACTCCGGTGGTGTGAAGTTGACGATGGTCCACCTGATACGGCTGTGCATGCCCTTGACCTCGACAATGGATTCCACCTGGGCACCCTTGTCGAGGTGTTCGGGCAGCTTGGAGCGCCAGACCCGGTGAATGGTGAGCCATTCTCTGTACCGCGACAGGTCGGAGGCGTGTTCCCACGCCTCCTGAGGCGACAGCGGAACGTCTACGGAGACCGAGACCTTCGCCATCGCTCGAGGTTACTGGCCGTCGACCTTGTCGGCGACGTCGGTGGCGGCGTCCTTGACCTTGTCGGCGACGTCGGTGGCGGCATCCTTGGCCGTGCCGGCGGCGTCGGTGGCGGCGTCCTTGGCCGTGCCGGCGGCGTCGGTGACCTTGTCCACCGCGGTGTGGGCCGCGCCCTGAACCTTGTCGATGGTCTCGGAGAACTTGCCGCCGGTCTTCTCGTCGATGACGTCGCCGGCCTTGTCGATGGCGCCCTCGATCTTGTCGACGTTGTCGGTGATGAGGTCCTTGGCCTTCCCCAGGTTGTCGCCGAGTGCTTCCTTGGCCTTGTCAATGAACGACATGTGGTGAACCTTTCTCAAAGGGAGGGGGCGGCCGATGGTCGGCTGCTCTCCGGTTGCCCGGAACACGCCCCCGAGCCAATCTACGCACGACGGGCCGCTATCGCCACAACCGCCTCGGTTCGCCGAGGATCCTGCCCTCGACCCACCACGCCGCCTCGATCGCCGCGGCGGCGGCCACCCCGAGGAGCACCGCGGTGGCCGTCATGGCCGAATCGGAGGCGTCCAGCATGAACTTCTCCCGGGCCAGGGGCAGGGAGAAAATCACCAGGTAGGCGGCACACGACACCGCGACCAACGCGATGCGCCACCACTGGTACGGCCGGGCGACCACGGCGAGCACCCACAGTGCGCCGATCAGCAGGGTGATCAGCGCCGCCGTCGAGGCCCGGGTCTGCTCCGCGGTGCCGGCCGTGGCCCCCGGGTAGGCGAGCAGGTAGGAGCTGAAGGTGGACGCCCCGATCAGCACACCGGATGGCAGCGCCGAGGTCATCACGCGGCGCACGAAGCCGGTGCGGGCCCGTTCGTTGTTGGGCGCCAGGGACAGTACGAAGGCGGGGATGCCGATGGTGAACCACGCCGCGATGGTGACGTGGATCGGCTGGAACGGATACAGCAGCGGCTCACCGCCGAACACCTGGGCGGCCAGTCCTGCCAGACCCACCAGCAACGCCAGCAGCACCGAGTAAACGGTCTTGGTGAGGAACAGGTTCGAGACCCGTTCGATGTTGCCGATCACCCGCCGTCCCTCGCCGACGACGTACGGCAGGGTGGCGAACTTGTTGTCCAGCAACACGATCTGGGCCACCGCGCGCGAGGCCGGGCTGCCCGATCCCATAGCGACGCCGATGTCGGCGTCCTTGAGTGCCAGGACGTCGTTGACGCCGTCGCCGGTCATCGCGACGGTGTGGTCCCGGGCCTGCAGGGCGTGGACCATGGCGCGTTTCTGGTCCGGCCGCACCCGGCCGAAGGTGGTGTATTCGGCCATCGCGTCGGCCAGTGCATCGGGTTCGTCGGGGAGTTCGCGGGCGTCCATCGTCTCGCCGTGCAGACCTAGGGATGCCGCGACCGCGCCCACCGAGACCGCATTGTCGCCGGAGATCACTTTTACCGAAACATTCTGGGAGTCGAAGTAATCCAGGGTTTCGCGGGCATCCGGGCGGACCCGTTGCTCGAGTACCACCAGCGCCACCGGTGTCACCCGCCCGGGCGCGTCGGCCGCGTCGACGGTGTGTTCGGCGGAGCCGAGCAGCAGCACCCGCAGACCCTTGGCGCCGATCTGCTCGGCACGTTCGGCCACCGGCGACGCCGGATCGAGCAGGACGTCGGGGGCGCCGATCACCCAGTTGCCGTGCTCGGCGAAGGTGGTCCCGCTCCACTTGGTGGCCGACTTGAACGGGGCCACCGCGGTGGCGGTCCAGCCCACCGAGGTGGGGTACGCCTCGGCGATGGCCTGCATGCTGGCGTTGGGCCGGGAGTCCGCGCCGGCCAGGGCGGCCAGCACCGCCGCCACCTGATCAGCACCGGACTCGCCGACCGGTTCGGCCTGTGCCAGCCGCATGCCGTTCTCGGTGAGCGTGCCGGTCTTGTCGGCGCACACCACATCGACGCGGGCCAGTCCCTCGATGGCGGGCAGCTCCTGCACCAGACACTGGCGGCGGCCCAGCCGCACCACCCCGACGGCGAAGGCGATCGAGGTCATCAGCACCAGGCCCTCGGGGACCATCGGCACCAGCGCGCCGACCATCCGCAGCACCGACTCCTTCCAGCCCAGGCCGGTGAGGAACAGTTGGGTGTAGATGATCAGCAGCCCGGTCGGCAGCAGCAGGTAGGTGATGAACCGCAGGATCGTGCTGATGCCGGTGCGCAGTTCGGATTTCACCAGGGTGAACTTGCTGGCCTCCTCGGCAAGCCGGGCCGCGTAGGCCGCGCGGCCGACTTTGGTGGCGCGGTAGGCGCCGGTGCCGGCCACCACGAAACTGCCCGACATCACCGGGTCGCCGTCGGACTTGGCGATCGGGTCGGCCTCGCCGGTCAGCAGGGACTCGTCGACCTCGAGGTTGCCGGTCTCCAGCAGTTCGCCGTCGACGACGATCTGGTCGCCCGGGCCGATCTCGATGATGTCGTCGAGGACCACCTGATCGGGTGGCAGTTCGCGGGTGCCGGACTGGCGGCGGACGGTCGGTTTGGCCTGCCCGACGATGGCGAGTCTGTCCAGGGTCTGCTTGGCCCGCAGTTCCTGAATGATGCCGATGGAGCTGTTGGCGACTATCAGCAGACCGAACAGGCCGTTGATCAGTGACCCGGTGGCCAGCACGATGGCGAACAGCACGCCGAGGATGGCGTTGATGCGGGTGAAGACGTTGGCCTTGATGATGTCGCCGACGCTGCGCGACGCCCGGGACGGGACGTCGTTGGTCTTACCGTCGGCGACCCGGGCGGCCACCTCCGCGTCGGTCAGACCGGTGGCCACTGTGATCGTCATCGGGTGAAGGTCCCCATCTTCTCGTCGTTGAGCACTTCGACGGTGAGCGTATTACCGGCGAAGCTCACCTTGGAGAGACTGCCGGGTGGGGCGTTCTCCGTGGTGAGGTCGATGGTGAACACGTCGGCATCCCAGTGCGTCATCGGATAGCGGATCGGCTTGGATCCCAGCGACAGCGTGGGTGCGCCGTTGTCGTCGCTCACCGTCGCCGGACCCCAGTAGTCGTTGGCGTAGGTGCCGACGTACGACGACGACGGACGGGCCGGCGCGGGGTCGGCGGGCGGTTTCTTGCCCGCGAGTTCCCCGATCGGAGTACTCATCCCGGCGAAGGCATCGGCGTAGAGGGCGCGCCAGTCCTCACGAACCTCGCCGAACTCGACGAGGTCGGCGAACTCGGCGGTGAGCGTCTCGGGGATACCCGACGGGGTCGCGTTGGTCAGTGCGACGATCGCGACGTCGGCGGTGGGGATGATCACGAAGTTCGTCGCGGCACCCAGATCGAAGGCGCCGGAGTGGCTGAAGTGCACCCGGCCGGCCGGTGAGGTGCCGATGTTGAAGCCGTAGCCGTAGAACCCGGACCGCATCGCGGGCTGATCCGGCGGGCTGGACACCATCTGCGGGGTCAGCGCGGGCAGCAGTGACGCCGGGTCGACCACCGGTGCGCCGTTGAACGAACCGTCAGCGAGCATCATCGTCAGCCAGTGCGTCAGATCGGTGACCGACGCGCTGACCCCACCCGCCGGTGATTGTGCGTCTGGGTCGCGGGTAAAGCGATGCACGTAGCCGCCGTCGGTCTTGACGTGGCCGACGGCCTTATTCGGGCGCGACTCGAAGTCGCTGAAACGTGAACTGGCGCCTGTCATTCCGAGCGGGCGGTAGAGCACCTCCGCGCTGAGGTCCTCCCACGACCGGCCCGATGCCGTTGCCACCGCCTCGGCGGCGGCGGTGACCCCGAAGTTGGTGTAGGCGTATGAGGTCCGAAACGGCGCCAGCGGCAGCAGTCGCAGCCGTTCCAGTATCGCGCGGCGGTCGTAGCCGAGGTCTTCGAGCACGTCGCCGGCGTGGTCGGGAAGCCCGGAACGGTGGGCGAAGAGGTCGCCGACGGTGAGCATCCCGGTCACCGCCGGATCGGAGAGCGCGAACCACGGCAATGCATCGGTGACCGGGGTGTCCCAGTCGACAACCCCGGCGCCGACCTGGTGGGCGACGACGGTGGCTGCCAGCGGTTTGGACACCGACGCCAATTGGAACACCGTGTCGGCGTCGACCTTATCCTCCGCCCGGGTGTCGCGGACGCCGAATCCCTTGGCGTAGATCGTCTTCCCGCCGTGCACCACGGCGATCGCCATGCCCGGGATGCCGGAGCTGTTCATCAGCTCCTCGGCGATGCCGTCGAGTTTCGCGACGGCGTTGGCGACGGCGTTGTCCGGCAGCGGCATGGCCGGAACCAGTTGCGGCGGGGTGCCGGCGGCAGGGGAATCAGTTCGCGGCGCCGGTGAGCCGCATGCTGTCAGTGTCGCGACCAGTGCCAGCGCGGCGGCGCGCCGGGCGCGCCGGTAGCTCACAGCCGCCACCAACGCTCACTCGGCGGCGTCTCACCGATCACCACGCGGCCGCCGGGACGCGGCACAGCCACCTCGACGCCCTCGGCGGCGGCGGCCTCCAGCACCCACTCGGCGGGTTCGGCCCACGGGTGCGGGGCCAGCCGGAAGGTGCCCCAGTGGATCGGCACCAGCACGCCGGTGCCGCGCAGATCGAGGTGCGCGCGCACGGCCTCCTCCGGGTTCATGTGGATGTCCGGCCAGGATTTGTTGTACGCGCCGATGGGCAGCAGGGTCAGGTCGAACGGTCCGTGCTGGGCGCCGATGTCGGCGTAACTGGAGGTGTAGCCGCTGTCGCCGCCGAAGAAGGCGCGGTGCTGCGGGCCCTGGATCACCCACGACGCCCACAGCGTGTTGTTGCGGGAGAAAAACCGGCCGGAGAAGTGCCGGGCCGGGGTGCAGTGCAGGGTCAGGTCCCCGATGCGGGTGCTGGTGTTCCAGTCCAGTTCGGTGACGCGCTCGGCCGGGATGCCCCACTCGCGAAGGTGCGCGCCGACGCCCAGCGGTGCGATGAACGGGGCGCGCTGCGTTCGGGCCAGCGCCAGCACCGTCGCCATGTCGAGATGGTCGTAGTGATCGTGGCTGATCACCACCGCGTCCAGTGCCGGCAGTCCCTCGAGGGGAACCGGCGGCGGGTGCATCCGCTGCGGACCAACCGTTTTCGATGGTGAACAGCGCTGACTCCACACCGGGTCGGTGAGCAGGCGGTGGCCGTCGACCTCGATCAGTGCGGTGGCGTGGCCCAGCCACGTCACCGCGAGCGGGTCGGCGGCGGCCGGTGACGGCGGCGCGGCGAGCGGAATGGGCGATTGCGGCCTGCTCTCCGCGGGGTTGGAGAACACCTCGAAGATGACGAGCCGGTTCTCCTCGGCGTCGAGCTTGATCGCCGAGGCGGGCTCGAGGTTGTGGAAGACCCCGTCGCGGTAATGCGGTGAACCCTCAACGGCCGCGCGGATGGCGCCGGCGCTCGCACCGAGTGCCGCCGGGGTCTCGCGCAGGGCCCGCAACACCCAACCGCCGGCGGCCAGGGATGCGGTGCCGGCGGCCAGACGCACCGCGGCCTTCCCCGGCACCAGTGATGTCAGAGAGGGTAGGCCGGGCACGGTGCTCAGGCTCCCTGGAACCTCGGGGCACGTTTCTCCACCCGCGCAACCTGGGCTTCGATCACATCCTGACTGCCCCAGGCCGCGTCGAACATCTCCTTGTGCAGCCCGGACTGGTCCTCGTAGGCGCCGTCGTCGTTGAGTACCCGCTTGGAGTGCCGCACCGACAGCGGGGCCAGTGCGGCGATCTCGGCGGCCCAGGCCTGGGCGTCGGCCAGGGTGCCGATCCGGTTGGCCATGCCGGTCAGCAGTGCGGTCTGCGAGTCCAGTCTGTCGGCGGCCAGCAGCATGCCCCGCGCGCGGCCGTGGCCGGCCAGCGAGGACAGCCGCCGGATGCTCCAGTTGTCCAGGGCTAGGCCGTATCTAGCGATCGGGAACTGGAAGTAGGCCTCGGGTGCCACCACCCGCAGGTCGCAGACCATCGCCAACTGGACGCCGGCGCCGATGGCGGGGCCGTTGACGGCCGCGATCACCGGGACCGGCACCGCGTCGATCGCCTTGTTCAGAGCGATCGCCTTATCCGGGAAGTTCGCTGCGAAGACGTCGCCGGAGAGGTCCGCCCCGGCGCAGAACACCGTGCCCGCCCCGGTGATCACCACCGCCCGCACATCGTCGGCGGTGGCCTTCTCCACGGCCTCGCGCAGCGCGTCGGCGAGATCGGTGTTCAGCGCGTTGCGCCGCTCCGGGCGCTGCAGTTCGATGGTCATGACGTCACCGGCGCGCTCGATACCGATCATGGCCGAGAGCCTATCCGGCCGGTCGCCGACGGGCCTGTTCGAGCAAGTCGCACACCTGCTTGTCGGTGGTCTGGCCGAAGTCGCGGTAGCCCTGGCCGACGACGGCGAACCCGGGCGGTGGCGCCGCGGTAGGCCACGAGCGCCGCCGCCAGATGCCGGCCGGCGTCAGCGCGCTCTGCGAACGTCATCCTTCAAGTGTTCCCCCGTCGAGAGTGCGCCCAGATCGCTATTCCGGGCCGAAACGCGATCTGTACGCACTTTCGGCGACTGGACAACCGACCGCCGCGGCGCTGCTTGCGGTGCCACCTCACCCGGAGCCGGGGACGTGCGTCCGAACACCGGCACACCGTCCCTGTCGACCAGCCGGCCACCGGGGGCGAGGTGTGGCCCGGCGTCGGGGGTCAGCTCGGAGTAGCCGAGATTGATCACCGGGGTCAGCAGCCGGTCCATGAATGCAACGGACTGCGGCAGGAACGGCTCCAGCAGGTGCCCCGGGGCCGGGGACTGCTGAATGGTGTACGTGGTGGTCACTCCACCTTGGGAGTTGACTGTTGTCGAGATGTTCTCCGGCGGGACCTCGCCGTTGATGACCTGCTGCGCCGCATACCCGTAGTGGTCGGTGCCGTGATAGACGACGCCGCCCCAGATCGCGTTGATGACCGACAGCAGATGCCAGGGCCGGTCGGGCCAGCTGGCGACGGCGTCGTACTGCAGCTTGATCACGGTGACGTTGTAGGGGGTTTCGGCGACGGGCTGCTGGCGGGTTCCGGTGAGAAGGATGAACCAGCCGTCCGGCAGGTAGGACACCAGCCCGCCGGGCCGCGTCGGGTCGGCGATCACCTGGAACTCCACTTGCGAGGGATCGGGCCGGTCAGCCTGCGCGGCCAGATTGCGGAGTTGCTGGTCGACCACCATCGACCCCAGTGACTCGCCGATCACCAGCACCTTGCCGTCGGCCTGTGCGGCGCGGATGGCGGCATCCAATGCGGGAACGCCGGCCGCGATGGACTGCGCCCCGGTGGCGGTGAACAGCCCGGTCCACGGCCACAGCCCGGCGGGATAGTCAACTTCCTGCAACGTGTAGCCGGGCGGAATCCGCCGGAGCACGTCTTCGGTCGGGATTTCGCCCCGTGTCGCCCCGTGTACCCAGAGTGCGGTGTCGGCCGGCGCGGTCACGGCCGTACCCAGCGCAACAGCCATGGCCAGCGTCGCGGCGGCGATGAACTTCCCAGCTCCCCCCATGGCCAAATTCTAGCGAACCATTGTGGACCGCGCTCGCAGCAAAGGACCTGCACCAATAGAGCCTATAGTCCTTATTCAGCAAGTATCGTAGAGTGCGCTGAGATCGACGAAATCACCTCTAAGGCGACCTGGGCGCACTCTCGGCGACGGCTTACGCCAGCGAGTCCATCCAGGCCCGGTGCAGGGCGGCGTAGCGCCCGCCGGATCCGATCAGCTGCGCCGGTGAGCCGTCTTCGACGATGCGGCCCTGCTCCACCACGAGCACCCGGTCGGCGATCTCGACCGTGGACAGCCGGTGGGCGATGATCACCGCGGTGCGCCCGGCCAGCACGGTGCGCAGCGCCCGCTGGACCTGACGCTCGCTGGGGATGTCCAGGGCTGAGGTGGCCTCGTCGAGTATCAGCACGGCCGGGTCGGCGAGGAAGGCCCGCGCGAACGCGACGAGTTGACGCTGCCCGGCCGAGAGCCGTCCGCCGCGCTTGGCGACGTCGGTGCCGTACCCCTCGGGCAGCGCCTCGATGAACTCGACGGCGCCGACCGCCTCGGCCGCGGCCCGCACCTGCGCATCGGTGGCGTCGGGGCGTCCGAAGCGGATGTTCTCGGCGACCGTGCCGGCGAACAGGAAGTTCTCCTGGGTGACCATCACCACGTGGCGGCGCAGATCGCTCTGCGCGAGCCCGCGCAGATCCACGCCGTCGAGGGTCACCGAGCCCGCCAGCGGGTCGTAGAACCGGGCGATGAGTTTGGCGATGGTGGTCTTGCCCGCGCCCGTGGTGCCGACCAGTGCCAGGGTCTGTCCGGCAGGCACCGTCAGGGACAGATCGGACAGGATCGGGCGCTCAGCGACGTAGCCGAAAGACACGTCCGCGAAGGCGATCTCGCCCCGCACGGTCTCTAATTGCACCGGGTCGTGCGGGTCGACGATGGCGGGGCGGACGGCTAGGACTCCGGCGATCTTCTCCAGCGCCGCGGACGCCGACTGGAAGGTGTTGAAGAACTGCGAGATCTCCTGCATGGGCTCGAAGAACATCCGCAGATACAGCAGGAACGCCGCGAGGGTGCCGATGGTCATCTGCCCGTTGAGCACGCGGTATCCGCCGTAGAGCAGCACCACGCCGGTGGTGATGTTGCCGACCAGTTTCACCCCGGGCATGAAGATCGCCAGTAACTGGAAGGCCCGTTCGTTGACGGCGCGATACCCGTCGGCGACCTCGTCGAAGATCTGCTGGTTGCGCGGCTCGCGCCGGTAGGCCTGCACCGCCTTGATCCCGGTCATGGTCTCGACGAACTGCACGATCACCAGCGCGGCGCTCTCGCGGACCTTGCGGTAGTTCTTGGACGACTCGGTGGTGAACCACCACACCAGCGCGGCGAGCACCGGGACGGCGGCCAGGCACATGAGGCCCAGCCGAACATCGAGATACACCAACAGGATTGAGGTGCCGAACAGCGTCAGCACCGCGGTGACGAGGCTGTCGAAACCGTTCTCCAGCATGTCCTGGATGGCCTCGACGTCGTTGGTGGACCGGCTGACCACCCGCCCAGAGGTGTAGCGGTCGTGGAAGGCGACGTCGAGGCGCTGGAAATGACGGAACAGCCGGCGGCGCAGTTCCAGCAGCGCCCGCTGCCCGGTGCGGCCGGCGATGTTGAGGAATAGCATCCGGGTTATGGCCTGGATGACCACAAGCCCGCACAGTGCCCCGACGACGACCGCTAGTTCGCTGGGCGCGTCACCGGCCAGCAGTGGCGGGATGGCGCGGTCGATCCCGCGCTGCACCAGCAGCGGAACCGACAGCCGCGCAGCATTTTCCACCACGACCACCACCGCCAGGAATGCGACGGTGTACCGGTAGGGCCGCAGCAGCGATCCCAGCAGCGCCCTGGCCTTGGCCGCACCGTTGGCGCTGTCGACCGCCTCCGGGTCGTTCCCGGCGTCGTCCCCCGCGTCATCGTCGAGGCGCCCGCGCCACTGCGCGGTGGTCATCGGTTGCCGCCCTCGTAAGCGGCGTACCCCGACGCGCGGCGGGCGGCGGTCTCCTCGTAGTCGTGGTCGAGGCGGCGACGCTCGGCGTCGTCCTCCCACTGCGGGTGCGGTTCGCATCCGTCGTCCAGCTCGTCGTCGGCGGCCAGCAGGTAGCGGTAGCGCGGGACCGTCGCCAGCAGTTCGTCGTGGGTGCCGATGTGGGTGATGGTGGCCGGTCCGCCGTCGGTGTCGAGCAGGGCGACCTTATCGGCCAGCAGCACCGTCGAGGCCCGATGCGCCACCACGACCCCGGTGACCTCACTCAGCACGCTGCGCAGCGCGGCGGTGACAGTCGCCTCGGTGTGCATGTCCAGCGCCGACAGGGTGTCGTCGAGGACCAGGATGCGCGGCCTGGCCAGTAGGGCGCGGGCCAGTGCCAGACGCTGGCGCTGCCCGCCGGAAAGGCTCATCCCCTGTTCGCCGATGCGGGTCTGTAGTCCGAACGGAAGGTCGTAGACGAACTGCGCCGCGGCGATCTCGATCGCGTGGGCCAACTCGGAATCATCGGCGTCCGAGCGGCCCAGCCGCAGATTCTCCGCGACGGACATCGAGAACAGGGTGGGGTCCTCGAACGCGACGGCGACCAGCGAGCGCAGCGTTGACAGGCTCAGCTCGCGGATGTCGACGCCGTCGATCGTGATGCGCCCCTCGGTGACATCGTAGAGCCGCGGAATGAGTCCCGCCAGAACGGATTTCCCCGATCCGGTGGCACCGACCAGTGCCAGGGTCTGTCCGGGTTCGACGCTGAAACTCACCCCGCGCAGCACCGCGGTGTCTGAATCAGGGAAGCGGAAACCCACGTCGACGAAGTCCAACCGCGCCCCGCGCGGCGGCGCATCGCCCGGGCCGTCGGTGATCTCCGGGGGCGCGTCGAAGATCTCAGCGATCCGGTTGGCCGCGGTCATCGCCTCCTGGGTCATCGACAGCAGGAAACCCAGCGAGGCGATCGGCCAGACCAGCGACAGCATCATGGTGATGAAGGCCACCAGGGTGCCCAGTGTCACCAGCTGCTGGCCGGCGGCGTAGGCGCCGAAGCCGAGCACCACGATCAGGGTGAGGTTCGGGATGACCTCCAGCAGGGTCCAGAACCGCGCGGAGACCGAGACCTTGCGGATCTGGCTGTCGTAGAGCTCCACGGCCTGGGTGTCGAAGCGGTCGAACACGTAGTCCTCGCGGCCGAACGACTTGACCGTCCGCACCCCCAGAGCGGCCTCCTCGACGCCGGTTGCGACGTGACCGGTCTGATCCTGGGCCTGGCGCGACAACGCGGTGAACGCCCGCTCGAAGCGCAACATGGTCCAGGTGACCGGCAGCACCGAGATCAGCACGACCACCCCCAGCGGCCAGTACATGGCGAGCAGGATGCCGGTGACGATGACGATCTGCAGGATGTTGAGCATCAGGAACACCAGACCGAAGGAGAGCAGCCGGCGAATCGTGCTGAGGTCGTTCATGATCCGCGACAGCAACTGCCCGGACTGCCAGCGGCCGTGGAACGCCATCGGCAGGACCTGCAGCCGAGCGTAGAGATCCTTGCGGATGTCGGCTTCCACGCCCATGGTGGCCCGCGCGACGAGCCAGCGGCGGATGAACCACAGTATGGCCTCGGCGATCCCGAGCGCGACGGCGGCCGATCCGACCACCCACAGCCCGCCGGGGTCGCGGTTTCGCACCGGCCCGTCGATCACGGCCTTGGTCATCAACGGAATCGCCACCGTGGCGATCAGGCTGAGCAGCGCCACCACGATCATCGCGATCCAGCGGGCCCGGTACGGCAGCAGATAGGGCAGCAGACGCAGAAGATCGGAGAAACTGCGCACCCGGGCCGGTGGCGGGGCGATCCGCGGCCGAGCCCCGCCGCTACTCACCACGTCCACGGCCGAATCCTCTCCTGCGCCCCAGCGGCCGACCCCGGTGTCGATCTTGTCACGGCGCACGCCTGCGGCTTACCCCACGGCCTGCCTCCCGCCCGGATGCACCGCGATCAGGCAGGATGGGGGCCATGGACAGCGGCACTGCTTCGCCGCGCGTGCTGGTGGTCGACGACGACCCGGACGTGCTGGCTTCGCTGGAACGCGGACTCCGGCTCTCCGGTTTCGAGGTGGACACCGCGGTCGACGGCGCCGAGGCCCTGCGCAGCGCCACCGAGAACCGCCCGGACGCGATCGTTCTGGACATCAACATGCCGGTTCTCGACGGGGTGAGCGTGGTGACCGCGTTGCGGGCGATGGACAATGACGTCCCGGTGTGTGTGCTCTCGGCGCGCAGCTCGGTGGACGACCGGGTGGCCGGGCTGGAGGCGGGCGCAGACGACTACCTGGTGAAGCCGTTCGTGCTCGCCGAACTGGTGGCGCGGGTCAAGGCGCTGCTGCGCCGGCGCGGCTCGGTGGCGACGTTCTCCTCGGAGACCATCCAGATGGGCCCGCTGGAGGTCGACATCCCCGGCCGTCGCGCCCGGGTCAACGGCGTGGACGTCGATCTGACCAAACGGGAATTCGATCTGCTGGCCGTGCTGGCCGAGCACAAGACCGCGGTGCTGAGCCGGGCGCAGCTGCTGGAGCTGGTGTGGGGGTACGACTTCGCGGCCGACACCAATGTGGTGGACGTCTTCATCGGCTACCTGCGGCGCAAGCTGGAAGCCGGCGGTGCGCCGCGGCTGCTGCACACGGTGCGCGGCGTCGGTTTCGTGCTACGGACCCAGTAGCCACCCGGTAGAACGCTCACACGAACTAGCGGAAATTCTTGTCCCACTTGTCGAATCCGGCCGCCTTGGCAGTCGCCTCATCGAAGAACCACACCTCGGCGATGGTCTCGCTGTAGGCGGGGCTGTCAGTGGGGTGATACAGCATCGAATCGGCGTTGCCCTTGATGGTCCAGCCGGCGGGCCCGCTGCCATCAGCGTTCGGCTTGGCCGACCCCTTGCCGTACGGACCGGGCTCGACGTCGTCGACCGAGAGCAGCGTTGCCGCCTTGGCACCAGCCTTCGCCTTCTTGCCCGAATCCCACCGGGCGAACCCGGCGGCTACCGCGGACGCCTCGTCGGCGAACCACACCTCGGCGATGGTCTGCTTGTACCAAGGGCTTTCGGTGGTGTGGTAGAGCATCGAATCCTCGTTGCCCTTAATGGTGTACCCGGCCTGCGAACTAGGCGCGTCAGCGCTCGCCGCGGTGCGGATCGACCCGCTGCCGTACGGCTCCAGCTCCACGTCACCACCGGTGAGTGTGTGCATCGTCGAGCTCGCACCGGCCGCCGCACCGGCACTCCGCACTGCCGCCGAGATCGTGCGCGTCACCGGGACCTCCCGGGTCACCTTGCGGATCGTCAGGGCGAAGGTGACGGCCAGCCCGGCCAGTGCCGCCAGCGCCATCAGCCACCAGTTGACGTCTTTCATCAGCGAGCTCCAATCTCACGCGAGCCGGCCGGAAGGTCGGCGATCGCCTCTGCCCTGCTTGTCCGCGGGATGGTCACCAGCGTGATCACCCACGCGACCGCGGAGCCGACCACGAAGGCCAGCAGGTACCACAACCATTGCGCTACGAAACCCATCTCGATACTCCCTAGTTGACCGTGATCTCGGTGCGACGGTTCTGGGCACGCCCCGCCTCGGTGTCGTTGCTCGCCACCGGGTTCGACGAACCCTCGCCCATGCTGGTGATCGCGTCGGCGGCGATGCCCTGCGACACCAGGTAGGCGGTGACGGACTTGGCCCGCGCCTCGCTGAGCGGAGTGTTGATCGCGTCGGTGCCGGTGTTGTCGGTGTGGCCGATCACGGTGAGCTTCGCATCCGGGCACGCCTTGAGGTCCGGCACGACATTCGACAGTTGCGCCACGCCGTCGGCGCTGAGCTTGTCGCTGCCGGTCTGGAACTTCAGCGGCACCGCGAGATCCGCGTCGACGGTGGCCTGCAGGTTGTCGCAGGAGACCGGAGCACCCGTGATGGTGATGTTGTTGACGATCGTGACGTTCGGCCACCCGGCGCGGGCGGCGGCTTCCACGGCCGCCTTCACCTCTTCGGTCGGCGCGGTTCCGGTCAGGGTCAGGGTGTCGCCCTCGACGGTGAAGCGGAAGTCCGGGACGTCGGCCGCGGCCTTGAGCAGTGCGCCCAGTCCGGCGAAGTCCGGCGCGGAGGCGCCGCCGGCGATGTCGATCTTGTCGATCAGGTTGACGCCGCCGCCGAGGGCGGCTTTGAGCGCAGCGATCAGCTTGTCCTTGATCGCGAGGTCGGGCAGCAGACCGGTGAGGGTGAAGTCGTTCCCGTTACGCAGGATCGACAGCGGCGAGAAGTTCAGCGACGGTAGCGACATGTCCGGAGCGCTGATACTCGGGCCGCTGATGTCGACCTTCGGTTTCACCGCATTCCAGCCCAGCCACCCGAACAGCAGTGGGACGAGCAGCAGGGC
Organism: Mycobacterium sp.; assembly: GCA_041303735.1. Taxonomy (GTDB): domain Bacteria; phylum Actinomycetota; class Actinomycetes; order Mycobacteriales; family Mycobacteriaceae; genus Mycobacterium. Next base: position 10,351 of record JBFYOQ010000144.1, on the reverse strand, counting down.
AGCCAGCCAGCCCGCACCGGGTGAACGCCGGTAGAAGCGCGACTGCGCGCGCCACTCGGTTGCCGTCGCGCTCACGCGCTCTTCACCGGAACCCGTCATCGGTTCCCTCCTCCGCCAGTCACGGCGCCTCGATTAGTCGAACGCCGAGGAACCTACACCATCGGCGTTTGCGAGAATCACCGATCGGCGTAAGAAGCGGGCGCGCGGGTCAGGCGGTGCCGAGGAGGTCGATGACGAAGATCAGGGTTTTACCTGACAAACGGTGGCCGCCGCCAGCCGGGCCGTATGCCTGCTCGGGGGGGATGATCAGTTGCCGGCGTCCGCCGACCCGCATTCCGGGGATCCCGTCCTGCCAGCCCTGAATCAGGCCGCGCAGGGGAAACGAGATCGACTCCCCTCGATCCCAGGAGCTGTCGAACTCCTCGCCGGTGTCGTACTCCACGCCGACGTAGTGGACGTCGACCACCGCACCTGCGGTGGCCTCGGCACCCTCGCCGACGACGAGGTCTTTGATGGCCAGTTCGGCCGGGGGCGGCCCTTCGGGAAACTCAATCTGAGGTTTTGCGCTCACCGCCATCACGGTAGCGGTCTTCCCTAAACTGCCTCCATGGCCATCTTCGATGCCGTCGTCGTGGGCGGCGGGCACAACGGACTGGTGGCGGCCGGGTACCTGGCCCGGGCGGGCCGGCGGGTGCGTGTGCTGGAACGGCTCGACGAAGTGGGCGGCGCGGCGGTGTCGGCGCGGGCCTTCGACGGCGTGGACGCGCGGCTGTCCCGGTACTCCTATCTTGTCAGCCTGCTGCCGGCGCGCATCCTGGACGATCTCGGTGCCCGGGTGCGGCTGGCCCGGCGACGGTACGCCTCCTACACCCCGAATCCGGTCGACGGCGGGCGCAGCGGCCTGCTGATCGGACCGCAGCACAGCTTCGCGGCGGTCGGGGCGGCCGGCGACGAGACCGGATTCGCCGAGTTCTACCGCCGCTGCCGCACGCTGACCGGACCGCTGTGGCCGACCATGACCCAACCTCTGCTGCGGCGCGGGCAGGCCCGCCGACTTGTGGCCGACCGCGGCGGCCCGGATGCGGCGGCGGCGTGGGAGGCGCTGATCGAGCGCCCACTGGGTTGCGCGATCACCGATGCCGTCGACAGCGATCTGGTGCGCGGGGTCATCGCCACCGACGCGCTCATCGGCACCTTCGCCCGCCTCGACGATCCGTCGCTGCGCCAGAACGTGTGCTTCCTCTACCACCTGCTCGGTCAGGGCAGCGGCGAGTGGGACGTGCCGGTCGGCGGAATGGGTGCGGTGACCTCAGCGCTGGCGCAGGCGGCCGCCGCGCACGGTGCCGAGATCGTCACCGGCGCGCAGGTTCTCGCCGTGTCGCCCGACGGTGAGGTGCGCTACCGGTGCGGCGACGACGAGATCGTCGTGCACGGCCGGGCGGTCCTGGCCAACGTCACGCCCGCGGTGCTGGCAGACCTGCTCGGCGAACCCGCGCCGGATGTCGCCGCCGGCTGCCAGGTCAAGGTCAACCTGATGCTGCGGCGGCTACCTCGGTTGCGGGATGCCACCGTCACGAGCGAGCAGGCCTTCGGCGGCACCTTCCACATCAACGAGACGTGGTCGCAACTGGACACCGCCTACGCGACCGCCGTAGCCGGTGAGGTGCCCGCGCCGCTGCCGTGTGAGATCTACTGCCACTCGCTGACCGACCCGAGCATCCTGTCGGCCGAACTGCGCGACGCCGGGGCGGCGACCCTGACGGTGTTCGGGCTGCACGTACCTCATGAACTGCAGGCCGCCGATCCCGAGCGCATGCGCGGCCGGCTCACCGACGCGGTGCTGGCATCGCTGAATTCGGTTCTGGCCGAACCGATCCAAGAAGTCGTGATGGCCGACGCCCACGGCCGGGCGTGTATCGAGACCAAGACCACCGTCGACCTGGAAAGCGCCCTGGGCCTTACCGCGGGCAATATCTTCCACGGCGACCTCGCGTGGCCGTTCGCTGATGATGACGACCCGTTGGACACCCCGGCGCGGCAATGGGGAGTGGCCACCGATCACGAGCGGATCCTGCTGTGCGGATCGGGATCGCGCCGCGGCGGAGCGGTGTCCGGTATCGGCGGCCACAGTGCTGCTATGGCGGTGCTCGCACACCGCTGAGCTGCTATGGCGGTGCTCGCGGCAGGCGGCTAGCGGCTAGCGCGAACCCAGCGTGCGGTAGTCGCGCTCGCCGTAGCCGGTGTAGATCTGGCGGGGCCGGCCGATCTTGTTCGGCTCCTCGTGCATCTCACGCCAGTGCGCGATCCAGCCGGGAAGGCGGCCCATCGCGAACAGCACGGTGAACATCCGGGTGGGGAAGCCCATCGCGCGGTAGATCACGCCGGTGTAGAAGTCGACATTCGGGTAGAGCTTGCGTTCGACGAAGTAGTCGTCGGTCAGCGCGACCTCTTCGAGGGACTTGGCGATGTCGAGCAGTTCGTCGTCGCCGCCGATCTTGCCGAGGATCTTGTCGGCCTGCTCCTTGACGATGCGTGCGCGGGGGTCGTAGTTCTTGTAGACCCGGTGACCGAAGCCCATCAGCTTCACGCCGTCCTCGCGGTTCTTGACCTTGCGGACGAACTCCTGGACGGTGCCGCCCCCGGTGCGGATCTTCTCGAGCATCTCCAGCACGGACTGGTTGGCGCCGCCGTGCAGTGGACCCCACAGCGCGTTGATGCCGCCGGAGATCGAGGTGAACAGATTGGCCTGTGAGGATCCCACGAGCCGGACGGTGGAGGTGGAGCAGTTCTGCTCGTGGTCGGCATGCAGTATCAGCAGCATGTCCAGAGCCTTGACGATCTCCGGGTCACAGTCATAGGGCTCGGCGGGAAGCCCGAACGTCATCCGCAGGAAGTTCTCCACCAGACTCAGCGAGTTGTCCGGGTAGAGGAACGGCTGACCCACGGACTTCTTGTAGGAGTAGGCCGCGATGGTGGGCATCTTGGCCAGCAGCCGGATCGTGGAGAGCTCCACCTGTCGATGATCCATCGGGTCCAGGGAGTCCTGGTAGTACGCCGACAGTGCGTTGACCGCGCTGGAGAGCACCGGCATCGGATGAGCGTTACGCGGGAAGCCGTCGAAGAACCGTTTGAGGTCCTCGTGCAGCAGGGTGTGCCGCTGGATCTGGGTGGTGAACTCCGCCAACTGATCGCTGGTGGGCAGTTCCCCGTAGATCAGCAGATAGCTGACCTCGATGAAAGTCGACTTATCGGCCAGCTGATCGATCGGGTAGCCGCGGTAGCGGAGGATGCCGGCGTCGCCGTCGATATAGGTGATGGCGCTCTTGGTCGAGGCGGTGTTGACGAAGCCTTGATCGAAGGTGGTGTACCCCGTCTTGGCCAGCAGCGGGCCCAGGGCGATGCCGTCGGCGCCCTCCGTGGCACGGACGATGTCCAGGTCGATCTCGCCACCGGGATAACGCAGGGACGCGGTGTCGTCGGCTGCCACATCAACCCCTTCTCGCACGTCGGACGAACGTCCGCCGAATCCAACGCTAGTGTGCGTCCTAGGTGAAGGTAGTCGCTATCGCCCGGGTCCGCCCGGGGGGGTCTGGTCCTCATCGCGCCATGGGCGCCAGAGCCGGATGAAAACCGCGTAGGCCCGGTCGATACGGGTGATGACGTCACCGGGCCCCAGCGTCGCGACCTCGGGAACATCGACGGCGGTGGCGATCATCACCGCCCAGGTGTCGAGGATGATCCGCACCGCCGGATCGTCGATGGCCACCCCCATTCTTCTGGCCAGCGCCCAGATCACCGCGCGGGTGGGCCCCTCCGGGCGGTAGGTGAACGCCGCCAGGCCCAGCATCGGGGATCCGGTCACGATCCGCAGGAAGCCACTGATCCGGTCGAACGACATGGCGTCGGGCTCACCGCGTTGCGCCGCACCGAAGACCTCGATGTGGGCGCGGACCATGGCCTCGTGCTCGGTGATGTCATGGGGTTGGCGGATCAGCGCCTGTGCGACGTGCTCGGAGGTCTCCTCGATCAGGGCGCCGATGACGGCTTCCTTATTGGGGAAGTACCGGCTGAACGTCCGGGGGGACACATCCGCCGCCCCGGCGATCTGGTCCACCGTGGTGTTCTCGTAGCCCTGCCGAGAGCACAGACGAGCCGCGACGTCGACGATCGTGGCGCGCGTGCGTTGTTTCTTACGTTCACGCAGCCCCTGAACTGCGCCCCCCGCGCCGTCGGACACGCCATTCATCCTAAGCACAGCGGGGCAAACGCACACACCGCAACGTCCGGAACGTGGAGTGCGGATACCCCGCCCGCGCGGGTGACGAATCCGCGGTCAGGGCTGCAGTCGTTCGATGCGCTCGCCGCACACCCGGATCCGGTTGTGGATCCGGTTCTCCCGGCCCTGCCAGAACTCGACGACCTCGGCGACGATGCGGTACCCGCCCCAGTGCGGCGGCACCGGCACCTGCTCGTGATCGGCGAAGCGTGCGGTCACGTCCACGAGTTGGTCGAGCAGTTCCGCGCGCGATCCCACCGGACGCGACTGTGCCGAGGCCCACGCGCCGAGCTGGGATCCGCGCGGCCGGCGCGTCCAGTACTGCGCGGTCTCCTGCTCGCTGACCTTGGCGACCGCACCGCGCACGTGCACCTGCCGGTTCAGCGCGTACCAGGGGAAGGTGACCGAGGCGTACGGGGTGGCCGCCAGTTCGGCTCCCTTGGCGGAGTCGTAGTTGGTGTAGAAGGTGATCCCGTCGACGTCCGCGCTCTTGCACAGCACAGTGCGGGTGACGGGGCGGCCGTTGTCGTCCACGGTCGCCAGGACCATCGCGTTGGGCTCGACGACTCCGGCCCGCTCGGCCTCGCCGATCCAGTTGTGCAGCAACGCCAGCCAGCCGTCGGCCAACCAGTCGGCGTCGAGGTCGCTACTGCCGTCCTTCTCCACCGAGCCGTACTCGATCCGCATCCCCGCCAGGCGCTCGTGTGCATCGCGATCAACCACGGCCTCACGGTACGCGCCGCCGAGGAGGGTGGGAGAATTCCGGCCATGACTGTGCTGCCGGACGACTTCGTCGCGGGCCTGGAAGGTGTCGTCGCCTTCACCACCGAGATCGCCGAGCCTGACCGCGACGGCGGAGCGCTGCGCTACCGCGGGGTGGACATCGAGGATCTGGTGGGGCACCGGGTCACCTTCGGCGACGTCTGGGCGCTGTTGGTGGACGGCCGGTTCGGTGACGGACTGGCGCCCGCCGAGCCGTTCCCACTGCCGATCCACACCGGCGACGTCCGGGTGGACGTCCAGGCCGGCCTGGCCATGCTTGCACCCATCTGGGGCTACGCGCCACTGCTGGACATCGACGACGACACAGCGCGCGCCCAGTTGGCCCGCGCCTCGGTGATGGCGCTGTCCTACGTGGCGCAGTCGGCGCGCGGCATCACCAAACCCGCCGTGCCGCAGCGCGTCATCGACGAGTGCACCACCGTGACCGAGCGGTTCATGACCCGCTGGCAAGGCGAACCCGATCCGCGGCACACCGAGGCCATCGACGCCTACTGGGTGTCGGCCGCCGAGCACGGGATGAACGCCTCCACCTTCACCGCCCGGGTGATCGCCTCGACCGGGGCCGACGTGGCCGCCGCACTCTCGGGCGCGGTCGGCGCGATGAGCGGCCCGTTGCACGGCGGGGCGCCGGCCCGGGTGATCCCGATGATCTCCGAGGTCGAGCGCAGCGGCGACGCCCGCGCGGTGGTGCGCGGCATCCTGGACCGCAAGGAGAAGCTGATGGGCTTCGGCCACCGGGTCTACCGGGCCGAGGACCCGCGGGCCCGGGTGCTGCGGGCCACCGCCAAACGGCTCGAGGCCCCGCGCTATGAGGTGGCCGCCGAGCTTGAACAGTCCGCACTCACCGAACTGCGCGATCGCCGTCCCGACCGGGCCATCGAGACCAACGTGGAGTTCTGGGCGGCGGTCATCCTCGACTTCGCCGGGGTGCCCCCGACGATGATGCCGGCCATGTTCACCTGCGGGCGCACCGCGGGCTGGTGCGCGCACATCCTGGAGCAGAAACGGCTGGGCAAGCTGGTGCGCCCCGCGGCGGTCTACGTCGGCCCCCAACCCCGGCCCGCCGACTCGGTGGCCGGCTGGAACGACATCTCGCACACCTGAGGCTCATCGACGCACCGGCCGCTCGATTTCGGTACCCGCCCCTTTTCCTTTTAGGCTTGCCCCATGGCCGATCCCGCCCAGCTCACCATCCCCGCCGATCTCAAGCCCGCCGACGGCCGCTTCGGCTGCGGGCCCTCGAAGGTGCGCCCCGAGCAACTGGCGGCGCTGAGCACCACCGCCGCGGAGCTGTTCGGCACCTCCCACCGTCAGGCCCCGGTCAAGAATCTGGTGGGCCGCGTCCGCGAGGGCCTGCGGGAACTGTTCAGGGTCCCGGACGGCTACGAGGTGATCCTGGGCAACGGCGGCGCGACCGCGTTCTGGGACGCCGCCGCGTTCGGCTTGATCGACAAGCGCTCGCTGCATCTGACCTTCGGGGAGTTCAGCGCCAAGTTCGCCTCCGCGGTGGCCGCCAACCCGTTCGTCGGCGACCCGATCGTGATCAAGGCCGAGCCCGGCAGCGCGCCGGCGCCGGTGTCGGACCCATCGGTGGACGCCATCGCCTGGGCGCACAACGAAACCTCCACGGGTGTCGCGGTGGGGGTGCAACGCCCGGCCGGCTCCGGGGACGCGCTGATCCTGATCGACGCCACCTCAGGGGCGGGCGGCCTGCCGGTCGACATCTCGGCGTGCGACACCTACTACTTCGCGCCGCAGAAGAACTTCGCCAGCGACGGCGGACTGTGGCTGGCCATCATGTCCCCGGCCGCGCTGGCCCGGGTGGAGGCCATCGCCGCCTCCGGCCGGTGGATGCCGGAGTTCCTGTCCCTGCCGATCGCGGTGGACAACAGCCTCAAGAACCAGACCTACAACACGCCGGCGATCGGCACCCTGGTGCTGATGGCCGAGCAGATCGACTGGATGCTGGGCAACGGCGGCCTGGATTGGGCGGTCAAGCGCACCGCGGACTCGTCGTCGCGGCTGTACTCCTGGGCCGAGGGGTCGTCGTACGCCACCCCGTTCGTCGCCGACCCGGCGCTGCGCTCCCAGGTGGTGGGCACCATCGACTTCACCGACGAGGTGGACGCGGCGGCGGTCGCCAAGGTGCTGCGGGCCAACGGCATCGTCGACACCGAGCCGTACCGCAAGCTGGGCCGCAACCAGCTGCGGGTGGCGATGTTCCCGGCCGTCGAGCCCGACGACGTCAGCGCGCTGACCGGGTGCGTGGACTGGGTCGTCGAACACCTCTAGACCTCAGGAGTAACACAGGCGTGTCGTGATCGTTATGTCAACGCCGCCTGGGCTAGATTCCGCTGCAAAGGAGGTCGGCATGCGGGAACTGACACTTATCGGGCTCGATGTCGACGGCAAGCACGTCATCTGCGAGGGCGGCGACCCCGCCGACAAATTCCTGGTCCGGGTGGACGACCGGTTGCGCGCCGCGGTGCGCGGCGACCGCGCCGGACTGATCGAGAACAGCAAGGATAACGAGGCCAAAGGCGTGTTGCGTCCCAAGGATATCCAGTCCCGTATCCGGGCCGGAGCATCGGTTTCCGAGGTCGCCGAGTCCTCCGGTATGGACGTCTCCAAGATCGAGCGCTTCGCCCATCCCGTGCTGCTGGAGCGCCAGCGGGCGGCCGAACTGGCCACCGCCGCCCACCCGGTGCTGGCCGATGGCCCCGGGGTGGAGACCCTGCTGGAGACCATCAGCACCGCCCTGGCCGCGCGCAGCCTCAGCTCGGATGCCACCAACTGGGATGCCTGGCGCACCGACGACGGCCGCTGGACGGTCCGGATGAGCTGGAACGCCGGGCTGTCGGAGAACTTCGCGCACTTCCGGTTCACGCCGGGCGCCCACGGCGGCACCGTCACCGCGATCGACGAGGCAGCCAGCGAACTCATCGACCCGGAATTCGAGCGGCCGCTGCGCCAGGTCGCTCCGCTGGCCCAGTTGGAGTTCGAGCCGCAGCAGCCGGTGGCCGCACCCGCGGCCGCTGCCGCTGCCGAACAGCGGCTCGCTTCCCCGTCCCCTGCCAAGCGCAGCAGGCGCCACCCCGAGGTGCCGGCCTGGGAGGACGTCCTGCTCGGCGTCCGGACCAGCGGCGAGCGCTGATCCGCTAACGCAGACTCCCCTGACCCAGGGCGATGTCGAATTGCCCTGACCCAGGGCACTGTCGAACTGCCCTGACCCAGGGCGCTAACGCAGGCTCAACCCGAGCAGCACGATCCAGCCGATCGCCACGCCGACCCCGGCGCCCAGCACGAACCACCGCCGAACCGCGATCTTGCGCCACCCCCACAGGGTGGGCGCCAGTCCGCCGACCGCGGTGAGGTTCAACCCGATGGACACCAGCGGGTGCACCCGGATCATCCCGAGGCTGAGCACCACGATGGCCGCGGCGGTGACGGCGGCGGTGAACGCGGCCACCGCCAGGCCGGTTCCCCAGGGCGGCTGATCAACGCCGGTGGACACTTCAGCCAACCGGTCAGAAGCCAACCGATCAGAAGCCAACCGATCAGAAGACACCCGATCAGATTAGCCGCGGGCGCGTTCGTAGAACGCCAGGGCGGCGGCGGTGGCGACATTGAGCGAGTCGGTGCCGCGCGCCATCGGGATCCGCACCCGAGCGTCGCTGGCGCGCATCGCCGTTTCGGTCAAGCCCGGCCCCTCGGCGCCCACGAGGACCGCCACCTTCTCCCCCGCCAGGCCGCCCATCACCTCGGCGAGGCCGGGGGAGCGGGAATCGGGGGTCATCGCCAGCAGTCGAAAACCGTTGTCCCGCATAATGTTCAGCTCCCACGGCCAGGATTGCGCGCGGGCGAATGGCACCAGGAGAGCGTGGCCCATCGAGACGCGGACCGCACGCCGGTACAGCGGGTCGGCGCAGCCTGGCCCGAACACCACGGCGTCTACACCTAGTCCGGCGGCGTTGCGGAAGATCGACCCGAGATTCTCGTGATCGTTGACGCCCTCCAGCACGGCGACCGTGCGGGCGCCGGCCAGCACAGCGGCGGTCGATAACTCCGGGGACCGTCGCGCCACGGCCAGCACGCCCCGATTGAGATGAAAACCGATCACGGCGGCCATCACCTCGGCCGAGGCCCGGTAGTACGCGACGCCCGAACCGGTGAGATCAGCGGCGAGCTCGGCCAGCCGCCGATCGGTGCCCAGCAGGGCGTGCGGGGCGAACCGCGAGGCAAACATGCGCTGCACCACCAGCACTCCCTCGGCGATCACCAGGCCCCTACCGGTGGGCAGGTCGGGACGGCGGTCGACACTGTTGAGGTCACGGAAGTCATCGACCCGCGGATCGCCCGCGTCGGTGATGTCGATGACCGCCGGGCCGTGCACGGCTGCCAGGCTACGGTTATGGCGATGTCGTCTGACCCGGAACCGCCACCGCTGCCCGCCCGGCTGCTCGACCCGAGGCCGGTGATTCTCGTCGGCGCGGCACTGTGGGTCCTGGCCGCAGTGGCGGCGTTCGCCGTTCCGGCGTTGGAGAGCTGGCGGCCGATCGCGGTCGCCGGTTTGGGGGTCAGCGTGATCGGTACGTCGATCTTCTCGTGGCAGGCGTCCGCCGCCCGCCGCGGCGCCCGCGGGGCGCAGACCGGCATCCCCGAGCAGATCTGAACAACTGAGAAGGAGAGAACGAGTGGCAACACCACGCCTACAGGCAGAGATCGAGATCAATGCTCCGGTCAATGTGGTCTGGAGCCTGGTCTCCGACGTGAGCCGGATGCCGCAATGGAGCCCGCAGTGCCGAATCATGAAGGCGCTCGGGCCGATTCGTCCGGGTACGCGGACGATCAACCTCAACCGCCGCGGACTGTTGTTCTGGCCGACGACGTCGGTCATCACCGAGGTGGTCCCGGAGCGTAAGTTCGCCTTCCGGATTCCGCTCAACACCACGGTCTGGAGCTACGAGCTTGAGCCCACCGCCACCGGCACCCGACTGGTGGAGACCCGGCATGCCGAGAACGGCGTCACCGCGGTGTCCACGGCGGCGACCAAGGTCGCGCTCGGCGGCATGAAGAACTTCGAGCGCGAACTGCTCGAGGGGATGAACGACGGACTGGCCCGGATCAAAGCCGCGGCCGAGAGCCGTCAGACCTAGGGGGTTTCCGGGGTTTCCGGGGATTCCGGGGTTTCGGACAGTTCGGCGATCTCCGCGGCCGGTTCGGCGGCAGGCTCGTGAGCCGGTTCCGCGGTGACCGCCGCCGGGAAGTCGACCACCTCGATGACGCCGTCGT
>JBFYOQ010000143.1:0-11297 GCA_041303735.1 Mycobacterium sp. | reverse complement strand
ACGCCGGGGGAGGCTCGCAGCTGTGCGGGCTGCTGATCGAGCAGGCGATCGGGGTCGACCTGACCGAGGTCCCCTATGACGGCACCGGGCCGGCGCTCACGGATCTGGTCGGTGGCCAGGTCGACTTCATGTGCGACCAGACGACCAACACCGCGGGGCAGATCCGGTCCGGTGCGATTAAGGCCTATGCGGTGACCACCCCGGAGCGGGTCGAGGCGCTGCCGGACCTGCCGACCACGGCCGAGGCGGGTCTTCCGGAAGTCCAGGTTGCCGTCTGGCACGGGCTGTACGTGCCGGCAAAGACCCCCGACGAGGTCGTCGCGAAGCTCACCGAGGCCCTCCAGGCGGCCCTGGTGGACCCGAACGTCATCGACAAGTTGGCCGACCTCGGCACCACCCCGGTGGCTCAGGACCAGGTGACCCCCGAGGCCCACCGCGTCAAGCTCACGGAGCAGATCGAGCTGTGGACGCCGATTATCAAGGGCGCCGGGGTCACGGGCGGATGAGCGAGGACCCGGCATCGTCGGGGACGGCGAGCCGCCGGCCGGGCGTCCCCGACATGCTGGCAGGCGGCACCTTCGTCGCACTCGGCTTGGCCTTCGCTCTTGGGGGCAGCAGGTACGGAATGGGGTCGACGCTGGCGATGGGCCCCGGCTTTGTGCCGGTCGTGCTGGGCGTCATCCTGACCGTCCTGGGCGCGTTCATCACCACGGCGGCCTTCCGCGGCGGCAACGCGCACGACCGCGAGGCAGCGGACGAGCGCGGGCCGGTGCCCTGGGCACGCGGTGGCATGCTCGTGGCCGGGATCGTGTTCTTCGGCGCCACCATCGAGGGGCTCGGGCTCGCGCCGGCGCTGTTTGTGACGACGTTCGTCGCCGCGCTGGCATGCCGCGGCGTCAGTTGGCTTAAGGCACTGGCCATCTCGGTCGGCCTGACGGTGCTCTGTCTCGGCATCTTCGTCGGGCTGCTGCAGCTGCGCCTGCCGCTGTTGGGCGACTGGCTTGGGGGCTGAGTTTGGATCTCTCCGGACTGGCACTGGGGCTCCAGACGGCCCTCCAGCCGAGCAACATCCTGATCTGTCTGCTCGGCGTCACGCTCGGCACCATGGTGGGCGTGCTCCCGGGCATCGGGCCAACCGCCACCGTCGCGCTGCTGCTCCCGATCACCTTCACCTTCGATCCGATCGCGTCGCTGATCATGCTCGCCGGCATCTACTACGGCGCGCAGTACGGCGGCTCGACTACCGCAATCCTGATCAACCTTCCTGGCGAGTCCTCGGCCGCGGTCACCGCGCTGGACGGGTACCAGATGGCGCGACAGGGCAGAGCCGGACCGGCGCTCGCCACTGCGGCGCTGGGCTCCTTCTTCGCCGGGACCGTCGCGACCGTCGTCGTCGCACTGTTCGCTCCGCCGATGGCGTCGGTGGCGCTCAAATTCGGCCCGGCCGACTACTTCTCGCTGGTCGTTCTGGGCCTGGTCATATCCATCGCGCTCGCCAGCGGCTCGACGGCGAAAGCGCTGGCGATGATCGTGCTGGGGCTGCTGCTCGGCACCATCGGCCAGGACCTCTTCTCCACCGGAGTTCCTCGGTTCACCTTCGGCATCCGCGAGCTCTACCAGGGACTGGACTTCGTCTCGATCGCGGTCGGCCTGTTCGGCCTGGCCGAGATCATCCGCAACCTGGAACACCGTCAGACCCACAGCGTGATTCCCACGAAGGTGCAGGGGCTGTGGCTCAGCCGCGACGACTTCCGCCGGATTCGGATGCCGGTGCTCCGTGGCACCGCGATTGGGTCCGCGCTGGGCGTACTGCCCGGCGGTGGACACGTCCTGGCGGCGTTCACGTCGTACTCGGTGGAGAAGCGGGTGTCGAAGCACCCCGAGAACTTCGGACGGGGGGCCATCGAGGGCGTTGCGTCGCCCGAGTCCGCGAACAACGCCGCGGCCCAGACCTCTTTCATTCCGCTGCTCACGTTGGGCCTGCCGGTGCACCCGGTGATGGCGCTGCTCGTCGGCGCGTTCATCATCCAGGGGATCACGCCCGGACCCAATGTCATCAACGATGAGCCGGAGCTGTTCTGGGGCCTAATCGCGTCGTTCTGGGTGGGCAACCTGCTGTTGGTACTGCTGAACCTCCCGCTCATCGGCCTCTGGGTACGGCTGATTTCGGTGCCCAACGAAGTGCTGTTCCCGGCGATCATCGCCTTCGCCACCATCGGCTGCTTCTCCCTCGGCCTGAACCCCTGGGACGTTTATGTGATCGCTATCATCGGCGTGCTCGGCTACTTTCTCATTCGCTGGGGATGCGAGGCCGTACCGCTGCTGTTCGGCTTCGTCCTCGCCCCGTTGTTGGAGGAGAACCTGCGACGCGCGTTAATCATCTCCCGGGGCGACCTGAGCGTGTTCGTGACGCGGCCGATCTCGGCTGTGTTGCTGTCCCTCGCCCTGGTCGCGCTGGTCATCGCGATCCTCCCGGCCGTACGACGTAAGCGCGATGCCGTCTTCAGCGAGGACGAGTGACCGCTTGAGCGTGGTGTCTGGGTAGTTTCATGGGCGTGCGGCTGACGCAATTTCGCGAACTCGTTGATGGCCAGTTCGGTACGGTCCGCGGTGCCTCGGTCGTGGTGGACCACGTTCTGACGCAACTCGGCGGGCGGACCGCGATACAGGCCATCGAGGACGGTGTCGACCCCCGCGACGTCTGGTGGGCGCTGTGCGCCGACTTCGACGTGCCCCGCGACCAGTGGTAGCGACACGCCGCGCGCGCCTGCTTGCTATCGAACACATGTTCGTTAGTGTGGGTGGTGTTCGACTGTCCGGTTTTGTCAGAGGCCTGCCCTAGCGTCACGGCCAACCGACCGATCCCCGGTCACTCACCAAGAACGGAGACACCCATGGCGCAGCAAGCCAACGACCGCGAGAAGGCTCTCGAACTCGCTCTCTCGCAGATTGAGAAGAACCACGGCAAAGGCGCGGTGATGCGCCTCGGTGACGACATCCGCCAGCCCATCTCGGTCATCCCGACCGGTTCCATCGCCCTGGATATCGCGCTGGGCATCGGCGGCCTGCCCCGCGGCCGCGTCGTGGAGATCTACGGCCCGGAGTCCTCCGGCAAGACCACCGTGGCCCTGCACGCGGTGGCCAATGCCCAGGCCGCCGGCGGTATCGCGGCCTTCATCGACGCCGAACACGCGCTGGATCCCGAATACGCCAAGTGCCTCGGTGTGGACACCGATGCGCTGCTGGTCAGCCAGCCCGACACCGGCGAGCAGGCACTGGAGATCGCCGACATGCTGGTCCGGTCCGGAGCGATCGACATCCTGGTCATCGACTCGGTGGCCGCACTGGTGCCGCGCGCCGAGATCGAAGGCGAGATGGGTGACAGCCACGTCGGTCTGCAGGCCCGCCTGATGAGCCAGGCGCTGCGCAAGATGACCGGCGCGCTGAGCAACTCGGGCACCACCGCGATCTTCATCAACCAGCTGCGCGAGAAGATCGGCGTGATGTTCGGTTCGCCGGAGACCACCACCGGCGGCAAGGCGCTGAAGTTCTACTCCTCGGTGCGCCTGGACGTCCGCCGGATCGAGACACTCAAGGACGGCACCGACGCGGTGGGCAACCGCACCCGCTGCAAGGTCGTCAAGAACAAGATGGCGCCGCCGTTCAAGCAGGCCGAGTTCGACATCCTCTACGGCAAGGGCATCAGCCGCGAGGGCTCGCTCATCGACATGGGCGTCGACCACGGCTTCATCCGCAAGTCGGGGTCGTGGTTCACCTACGAGGGCGAGCAGCTGGGCCAGGGCAAGGAGAACGCCCGGACCTTCCTCATGGAGAACCCCGACATCGGCAACGAGATCGAGAAGAAGATCAAGGAGAAGCTCGGGGTCGGTGCGGTGCTGACCGATGAGGTCGTCGATGACGTCCTTCCCGCTCCCGTCGACTTCTGAGACGCGCGAAGAGCAGGCGCACGCGGTGTGCCTGCGCCTGCTCACCGTGCGCGCCCGGACCCATGCGGAGCTGGCCGGGCAGCTGACCAAACGCGGCTACCCGGACGACGTCGCCGAGACGGTGCTCGCCCGGCTAGCGGCGGTGGGCCTCATCGACGACGAGGACTTCGCCGCCCAGTGGGTGCGCTCCCGGCAGACGCACGCCGGAAAAGGCAAGCGGGCCATCGCAGCTGAGCTTCGCACCAAAGGTGTCGACGCCGAGGTGATCGCCACCGCCCTGGACGGTATCGACGCCGGCGCCGAACGGGTGCGGGCCGAACAACTCGTGGAACGCAAGCTCCGGCGCGAAGCGCTCGACCCCGGCGACGACCCGAAGGTCATCCGCCGGCTGGTCGGCATGCTCGCCCGCCGCGGCTACCACCAGAGCATGGCGGTGGCGGTGGTCACCGATGCGCTGGCCGCCGAACGGGAACACCGTCGGGTCTGACAGTGCTGATTGGTCGACAGGACCAATCAGCGCCCGGTGATCTCCCGGGCGGCGCGAATGCCGGAGCTGTAGGCGCCGTGCACGGTCGCGGGCGCCAACTCATCGGTGGCCTCACCGGCGAAGTAGATGCGGTCGTCGATGGCGGCGGCGAGGTGCTCGCGCATGTCCGGTGTCGAGCCCACCTTGGCGAATGAGTACGAGCCGCGCGCGTAGTCGTCCGAGCCCCATCGTGTGATCTGGTGGCCGGTCGGATCCGGGCATTCGCGGCCGTAGATGAGACGCAAGGTCGACATCGCCCCCTCGACGATCTGCTCGTCGGTCCAGCCCTCGATGGTGCGCCCGAACTGCGCGGCGTTGAACCCCAGCAGGACCGGCCGCCCCGTGGGGCGGTCGAGGTTGATCCACTGCGCCCACTGACCGTATCGGTCAAGCCCCGGGACATAACCGAGCCAATCGGTGTCTGCCCAGAACGTCTCGGGAAACCGCAGATAACACTTATTCAGCACGCCGACGCCCAGTCCGCTGATCGCCTCGGACTTCACAGCCGGTAGGCCGGCTGCGAACGCCACCGATCCGCTCTGCAGCACACCCAGTGGAAGCGTGACGACCACCTGGCCGGCGTTGAAAGCGCCCCTGTCCGTCGTGACGACGACCCCGGACGGACTCCAGTCGATCCCGCTGACGGTATGCCCGGTGAGAACGCGCAGATCTGCACCCAGGTGGTTGGTGATCTGCTCGTAGCCGCCGGGGAAGAGAACATCATCGCCGTTGATCGGGCCGCCACTGTCGTAGAACAGTGCGGAGAGTTCTTCGGCCGCACCGGAGTACTCGTGCTCGAGGTCATTGATGTTGTAGGCGAGCAGTTCGCGGTCGCGGTCATCGAGCTCTGTACCGACCGCGCGGGCGAGTGCGGCCCGGATCGAGGTGTCGGTGTCGGCGCTGTCCTGATAGTCGCTCAGGGCATCGGCGACCCGCACACCCCAGGCCTCGAGTGCCTGGCTCTGCGCCGGCGTGGTCTCGCCGCCGTCGGGCAGGTAGTAGGTGATGTCATCGCCGTCGGTGACGACGGTCTGCGCCTTGATCTGTTTGGCGATCTCATACACGGGATTGCCGTCAATGCCGTGGATCCATGAGGCACCCAGATCGACCGGAACATCCGGCCAGACGGTACTGGTCCACACCCGCCCGCCGATCCGGCTCCGGCCCTCCAGGATCGTCACCCGGCGGCCGTGGTCGGCGAGATGACGCGCGGCGGCCAGGCCGCTCACCCCGGCGCCGACCACGATGACGTCGGCGCTCGAGTCGGCATCGGAGTCGCCGGGGTCGGCCGAACATGCCGAGAGCACGCCGCCGGCCAGGATGCCTGACAGGCCGATCCCGGTGCCGCGAAGCATCTGCCGGCGGCTGCACACACTCACCACGGGGACATTAGTCGCCGGGCTCGAGGGTGTGTATCGGAGTCGGTGTGCGCCGTGAGCGCCGCAGTCGCCGCTCCACACGCGTTGCCGCCGCCGACAGTGCGAAGTTGACGCTGATCATTAGGACGGCGATCACGATCAGCGCCGGGACATAGTTTCCGTAGGACGAGCCGATCACCGTTCCCTGGCGCACCATCTCCACGAAGGTGATCTGGTAGCCGATCGCGGTGTCTTTGAGCACCACCACCAACTGCGAGATCAGCACCGGCAGCATCGAGGTGATCGCCTGCGGCAGCAGCACCGACCGCATCGTCTGTGCCCAGCTCAACCCCAGCGCTGTGGCGGCCTCGCTCTGGCCGCGTGGGAGCGCGCCCACCCCGGAGCGGACGATCTCGGCTATCACCGCGCCGTTGTAGAGCGTCAGGCCGGTGACCACCCCGGCCAGCGCCAGGTGTTTCGACGGGAACGCGTCATACATGGCGTAGAGGAAGTAGGCGAAGATCATCATGATCAGCACCGGCACCGCGCGGAAGATCTCCACCATCACCGCGCACGGCAGGCGGACCGCGCGCAGCGGAGACAACCGGCCGACCCCGAGTGCGAAGCCGAGGATCAGGGCCAACACGATGGACACCGCCGCCGCGGTCAGCGTGCCGACGATGCCCGGCAGCACATAGGTCTTCCACAGGTCGACGGTGAGGAACGGCTCCCACTTCTGTGCGGTCAACTGGCCCCGGTCGGCCAGCCTGTGCGCCACCGCCCACACCACCAGGACCGCGACGACGATGGTGACGGCCGAGAACACCCGGTTGCGCATGCGGGCGCGCGGGCCCGGCGCGTCGAAGAGCACCGAGGCGCCGGTCACGACCCTCCGCCCATCACGTCGCCACCGCCAGACGCTTGCCCAGCCATCCGAACAGCAGGCCCAGCGGCAGCGTCAGCGCCACGAATCCGGTCGCGAAGATGGCTCCCACCGCCAGCAGGGCGGCGGTGTTCTCGGTCATCTCCTTCATCAGCAGGGCCGCCTCGGCCACCCCGATCGCCGAGGCAATGGTGGTGTTCTTCGTCAGTGCGATCAACACCGACCCGAGCGGGATGATCACCGCGCGAAAAGCCTGAGGCAGCAGGATCATTCGCAGGTTCTGGCCGAAGGTGAATCCCAGCGAGCGGGCGGCCTCCACCTGGCCCACCGGCACTGTGTTGACCCCGGATCGCACCGTCTCGCAGACAAACGCCGCCGTGTACAGCATCAACCCCAGCACCGCGAGGCGGAAGTTGCTATCGGTGATCGACGTCGGCGAGGCGCCGTCCACCAGCGTGACACCCAGGGTCTGGGCCAGACCGAAGGAACAGAACAGGATGATCAAGGTCAGCGGGGTGTTGCGCACCACGGTGACATACGCGGTACCGAGCCAGTTGAGCATCGGCACCGGGGCCAGGCGCATGGCCGCCAGCAGTGTGCCCACGATCAACGCGCCGACGGCCGACAGCACGGTCAACTCAACGGTGGTGCGGAACGCCTCGAAGATCTGCCCGCGGTACTCGGCAAAGATCTCCATCTGAGGGCGCCCGCCTCAGCAGGCGTCGAGAGCGGGCGCCGGGGGAGTCGCGATGCCGGCCGGTCCGAGGTTCTTCTCGAACGCCGCCTTCCAGGCGCCCTCGGACTCCATCTTCTTCAGGGCGTCAGTGATCTTGGTGCATAGTGCGGTGTCGCCCTTCTTCAGGCCGATCCCGTAGCGCTCCTCGGAGAACGGTGCGCCCACGATCTTCAGCGCCCCGGGTGACTGCGCGGCGTAGCCGGCCAGGATCACCTCATCGGTGGTGACAGCGTCGATAGCACCGTTGCGCAATGCCTCCACGCACGCTGAGTAGGTGTCGTACTGCTGCAACTGCACACCCGGGTACTTGTCCTTGATCCGCTGCGCCGGGGTGGAACCGGTGACCGAGCACAGTTTCTTGTTGTTCGCCAGCGACTCCGCACCGGTGATGTCGGTATTGTCCGCGCGCACCAGCAGGCTCTGGCCGGTCAGCAGATACGGCCCGGCGAAGGCGATCTTCTCCTTGCGCTTGTCGGTGATCGAGTACGTCGCCACGATGTAGCGCACCTGATCGTTGGCGATCAGGGTCTCGCGCTGCGCGGACGGGGATTCCTTCCACTCGATCTGGTCGTCGCTGTAGCCGAGTTCCTTGGCGACGTAGCGGGCGACGTCGACGTCGAATCCGCTCATCGTCCCGTCCGGATTCTTCAGCCCGAAGCCGGGCTGGTCGTATTTCGTCCCTATGACGATCTTGTCACCGCCACCACCGCCACCGCTCCCGCCGCCACCGCATGCAGTCGCGGTCAGCGCGAGCATGACCGCCATGGCGGCGGACGTGAAGATTCGTAGAGATCGTGTGGCCATGTGGGTGGTCCTTTCGCGGTTCAATGGTTGAGGATCTTGCCGAGGAAGTCCCTGGCACGTTCGGATTTGGGTGCGGAGAAGAATTCGGCCGGCGGGGCGTCCTCCACGATGGCGCCCTCGGCCATGAATACCACCCGGTCGGCGGCGCGGCGGGCGAATCCCATCTCGTGGGTGATCACCACCATGGTCATCCCATCACCCGCGAGTCCGGCCATCACGGTCAGCACCTCGTTGATCATCTCCGGATCCAGGGCGCTGGTCGGCTCATCGAACAACATGACCTTCGGGTTCATCGCCAACGATCGCGCGATCGCCACCCGCTGCTGCTGGCCGCCGGACAGCTGGGCAGGGTATTTCTGCGCCTGATCGGCCACCCCGACCCGCTCCAACAGCGCCATCGCGCTGCTGCGCGCTTCGTCGCCTGACATCTTGCGCACTTTCATCGGGGCCAGGGTCACGTTCTCCAGCACCGTCTTGTGGGCGAAGAGGTTGAACGACTGGAACACCATGCCCACCTCGGAGCGCAACTGGGCCAGTTTGCGGCCCTCGGCGGCCAGGGGCTGCCCGTCGATCGCGATCGTGCCGGAGTCGGGGGTCTCCAGCCGGTTGATCGTGCGGCACAGCGTCGACTTGCCTGAGCCCGACGGGCCGAGCACCACGACCACCTGGCCGCGGTCCACGTCGAGATCGATGTCTTTGAGGACGTGCAGCGCGCCGAAGTGTTTGTTGACCCCGCGCATCGAGATCATCGGGACGGTGCTCATGGGCACCGACGCTTCGGTGCGGTGCTCATGGGCACCGACGCTTCGGTGCCGCGCGCAGGGGCGCCGGCGCATCGGTGCTCGCGCTGCCGGCCGCCATGAGTCCCGACCCTACAGCGGTTTCTCAGGCCGGGTCGTGCCTCCGTAGCATGTGGGTCGTGACATCGTTGCTGGCCGGAGGCCGCGAGGCGGGAGATCCGCCGAGCGCACCGCTGCAACGCACCTACCAGGTCCGCACCTACGGCTGTCAGATGAACGTCCACGACTCCGAGCGCCTCGCCGGGCTGCTGGAGGCCGCCGGCTACCGCCGCGCCCCCGAGGGCGCCGACGCCGACGTCATCGTGTTCAACACCTGCGCGGTGCGGGAGAACGCCGACAACAAGCTCTACGGCAACCTCAGTCACCTGGCCCCGCGCAAGCAGGCCGAGCCGCACTTGCAGATCGCCGTCGGAGGATGCCTGGCCCAGAAGGACCGCGATGCCGTGCTGCGCCGTGCCCCCTGGGTGGACGTGGTGTTCGGAACCCACAACATCGGGTCGCTGCCCACGCTGCTTGAGCGGGCCCGGCACAACCGGACCGCGCAGGTCGAGATCGCCGAGTCGCTGCGGGAGTTCCCCTCGACCCTGCCGGCCGCGCGCGAGTCCGCCTACGCGGCGTGGGTCTCCATCTCGGTGGGGTGCAACAACACCTGCACGTTCTGCATCGTGCCGTCACTGCGCGGCAAGGAGCGCGATCGCAGCCCCGCCGACATCCTCGCCGAGGTCCAGTCGCTGGTCGACCAGGGAGTGCTCGAGGTCACCCTGCTCGGCCAGAACGTCAACGCCTACGGGGTGTCGTTCGATGATCCCGGGATCCCCCGGGATCCAGGCGCATTCGCCGCTCTGCTGCGGGCGTGCGGCCGCATCGACGGCCTCGAGCGGGTGCGATTCACCTCCCCGCACCCCGCGGAGTTCACCGATGACGTCATCGAGGCGATGGCGGCGACGCCTAATGTCTGCCCCGCGCTGCACATGCCGCTGCAGTCGGGGTCTGACCGCGTCCTGCGGGCCATGCGCCGCTCCTACCGCGCGGAGAAGTTCCTCGGCATCCTGAACCGGGTGCGCGACGCCATCCCGCATGCGGCGATCACCACCGACATCATCGTCGGTTTCCCCGGCGAGACCGACGACGATTTCGCTGCGACCCTCGACGTCGTCCGCCAGGCGCGCTTCGCCGCCGCCTTCACTTTCCAGTACTCACCGCGACCTGGTACGCCGGCAGCGGAACTGGACGGGCAAATCTCCAAAGATGTTGTGCGGCAACGGTATCAAAAGCTGATAGAACTGCAGGATGCCATCTCATGGGAGGCCAACACCGCCCTGGTGGGCCGGGAGGTAGAACTCCTGGTGGCGGTGGGCGAGGGGCGCAAGGACGCTGCGACATCGCGGATGTCGGGCCGGGCGCGCGACGGCCGGCTGGTGCATTTCACCCCGGGCGACGCGCCGGTGCGCCCGGGTGACATCGTGATCACCACCATCACCGGTGCCGCCCCGCATCACCTGATCGCTGACGCGCCGCTGCGTGCGCACCGCACCACCAGGGCCGGCGACGCGGGTGCCGCCGGCATCACGCCCCGCACCGTCGGTCTCGGTGTGCCGTCGATCGGCGTACCGCCCACCGAACCGCCGACCGGAACAGGATGCCCCTAGATGAGCGACAACGACTTCGAGTCCTACCGCGATGAACTCGAGGCCGCCGAGCGGCGCGTGGCCGGCGAGATCGATCCCGGGGCGCGGGCCCTGGTGGTCGCCATCCTGGTGTTCGTGCTGCTGGTGTCGTTGCTGCTGCCGCACACCGGTGATGTCCGCGGCCTGGACGTCCTGATCGGCAATGAGAAGGCGCTCAGCGCGAAAATCGCCCTGCCCTCACGGATCTTCTGCTGGCTCGCGCTGGTGTTCGGGGTCGGGATGTCGATGCTGGCCCTGTTGACCCGGCGCTGGACCCTGGCCTGGTTCGCGCTGGCGGGCACCGGTCTGTCCTGCGCGGCCGGAATGCTGGCGGTGTGGTCGCGGCAGACCGTTGTCGAAGGTCAGTCGGGCCCGGGGATCGGGTTGGTCCTGGGCTGGATCACCGTCATCGTGCTGGCCTTCCACTGGGCCCGGGTGGTGTGGACGCGCACTGCGGTGCAGATGGCGGCCGAGGCGCAGCGCCGCGACGAGGCCACTCAGCGCCAGACGCGCTCTCTGCTCGACGGTCTGGACCCCACACCGCCGAAGTCCGACGAAGGCTGACCGCTACCGCTT
>JBFYOQ010000142.1:0-5818 GCA_041303735.1 Mycobacterium sp. | reverse complement strand
CTGCTGTACCTGGCCGCGGCCGGCGTGGGCACCATCGGCATCGTGGAGTTCGACACCGTCGAGGAATCCAATCTGGGGCGCCAGATCATCCACACCACCGCCGATATCGGCCGCTCGAAGGCCCGCAGCGCGAGGGAGTCCATCCTCGAGCTCAACCCGCTGGTCGACGTGCGCCTGCACGAGGTTCGGCTGGCACCGGAGAACGCCGTCGAGTTGTTCGCCGGCTACGACCTGATCGTCGACGGCACCGACAACTTCGCCACCCGCTACCTGGTCAACGACGCCGCCGCGCTGGCGCACAAGCCCTACGTGTGGGGCTCGATCTACCGGTTCTCCGGCCAGGTGTCGGTGTTCTGGGAGGACGCCCCCGACGGCCTCGGCCTCAACTACCGCGATCTGTATCCCGAACCGCCGCCGCCGGGCACCGCGCCGTCCTGCGCCGAGGGCGGGGTGCTGGGCATCCTGTGCGCGTCGGTCGCCGCCGTCATGGGCACCGAGGTCATCAAGCTGATCACCGGCATCGGCGAGACGCTGCTGGGCCGGCTGATGATCTACGACGCCCTGGCCATGACCTACCGCACCATCGCCGTCCGCAAAGACCCCGGGGCGCCGGCGATCACCGGACTCGTCGACTACGAGGCGTTCTGCGGCACCGGCGCATCGGAGAACACAGCCTCGATCACCCCGTCGGAGTTGCGCCGGCTGCTCGACGACGATGCCGTCGCGCTGATCGACGTCCGCGACCCCGCCGAGTGGGAGATCAACCGCATCGACGGCGCGGTGCTGATCCCGATGCCGGAGATCGACTCGCGTGACGGCCTGGACCGCATCCCGGCCGGCCGCACCCCGGTGCTGTACTGCAAAACCGGTGTCCGGTCGGCGCGGGCGCTGGCCGCGCTGCAGGCCGCCGGGTTCCCCGGTGCGCTGCACCTGAGCGGCGGGATTGTGGCCTGGGCGCGGGAATTCGAGCCCGACATGGTGCAGTACTGACGCTGTTTTGTCGCTGGCAGCGCTTAGCCTGACAGGGTGGGGCCTGAAGTGGTGATGCCGGACGTCGTGGTCGATGAGCGCCCGCCCGAGCATGTGCTGGGCACGTTCGGGATCAAGAGCGGGCACCTCGAGGAAGTCGGGGACTGGTCCGGCGGCTGGCGCAGCGGCGAGATCGTGCTGTCGATGGTCTCCGATCACGCCCGCGCCGCCTGGTCGGCCAAGGTACGCGAGAACCTGTTCGTCGACGGGCTGCGGCTGGCCCGCCCGATCCGTTCCACCGACGGCCGCTACGTGGTCTCCGGCTGGCGCGCCGACACCTTCGTCGCCGGTACCCCCGAGCCGCGCCACGACGAGGTCGTCTCCTCCGGCGTGCGCCTGCACGAGGCCACCTCAAGCCTGGAACGGCCGCGATTCCTAACCCAGACGCCGGTGCCGCCGTGGACCGACGTCGACGTGTTCCTGGTGGCCGACCGCGCGGCCTGGGATGAGCGGCCGCTGCAGACCCTGCCGCTGGGCGCACCGCCGGTGCCCGAGGGCGAGAACCGGCAACGCTGCATGGAACTCATCTCTCAGCTGGCCGGGTTGCGCAAACCCACCAAGGCGCAGCCGCAGCTGGTGCACGGAGATCTCTACGGCACCGTGCTGTTCGCCGGCGCCGCCGCGCCCGGTATCACCGACATCACCCCGTACTGGCGGCCCGCGTCCTGGGCGGCCGGGGTGGCCGTCGTCGACGCACTGTCCTGGGGCGACGCCGACGACGGTCTGATCGAACGCTGGGAAGACCTGCCGGAGTGGCCGCAGATGCTGTTGCGCGCGTTGATCTTCCGGCTCTGCGTGCACGCGTTGCATCCCCGCTCGACTGAAGAGGCCCTGCCCGGTCTGATGCGCACCGCGTCGCTGGTCCGGATGGCCCTCTAGCTAGAAGCTGTGCCGCACCTGCGTCAGGGGCACCCGTCCGTCGCGGGCAAGAATGCCCTCGGTGCGCAGCAGTTCCAGTTGACGTGACGCCAGGTGCGCCGCCGGCGCGCCGGACGCTCTGATCACCCGATGCCACGGCAGATCGGCCGAATCGGTGCGCATGATCCACGCCACGATGCGCGGGCTGGACAGCTCTGCGGCAGCGGCGATGTCACCGTAGGTGGCCACCCGGCCCGGCGGGATCGAGGCCACCAGGGCGCGCACCCGTTCGATCTGGTCTTCGGTGATCGGCGGCACTACCGCAGCATGCCGCGGATGATCGCCGCGGTCTCGGCCGGCTTGGCGCTGGGCACCATGTGCTTACAGTCGAACTCCGCCAGCGTGAAGTCGGCGCCCAGACGGTCGGTGAAGGCGTCGATCAGACTCTGCGTCACATACGGCGGATCACTGCCCGCCGCGCGCACCACCGTCGTCGCAGTTCCGTTGCGGGGCAACACGATATCGCGGGCCAGCTCACTCCAGTACGACATCATCGCCGGCACGCAGATCCGCCAGCCGTAGCGACCGCTCGGCAGCGCGATGAGGTGTTCGTCGATGTCCTCGTCGAGGTCGGCGTCGGCGACGTCCGACCACGAGCCGCCTGCTTTCTCGGCGCGGGCCTCGGCGCGGTCGGTGTAGTCGGGGGAGGACATCATCGCCTCGGCGGTCGCTCGCATCCGCTGACCGTCCAGTCCGATCGCCGGGTCCAGCAGTGCTAGACCGGACACCAGATCGGGGCACGCCGCCGCCAGGTGCAGGGCCACCGCGCAGCCGAAGGAGTGCCCGACCACCAGTACCGGCCCGTCGGCCTCGTTCTCCACGAGGGTGGCCAGCGCGGCGACGTTGGCGTCGATGGTCCACGGCGCGGCGTAGCTGGAGCGGCCGTGCCCGATCAGATCCGGCGCCAGCACCGTGACGCCCGCCAGGTGCCCATCGAACAGCGGCCGCCACCGCCGGCCGTGCCCGGTCAGCCCGTGCAGGGCCAGCACCTGCGCCGGACCGGTGGGCCCGAAGCGGTTCACATGCAGCTCGGTCATGGCCCCTATGCTGCCTTAGGTGGGTAGCGAACTGACGTTGCGAAGCCTGGGTGCGGCAAGCACCGTCACCGGATCCAAGCATCTGCTGGAAAGCGGCGGCCGGCGCATCCTGGTGGACTGCGGACTGTTCCAGGGCCTGAAGAACCTCCGCGAACTCAACTGGGCGCCGCTGGCGGTGGAGCCCTCCAGCATCGACGCGGTCGTCATCACCCACGCCCACCTCGACCACACCGGCTATCTGCCCCGGCTGGTGCGCAACGGTTTCACCGGGCCCATCCTGTGCACCGACGCCACCAAGGCCGTCGCCGAGATCATCCTGCGCGACAGCGCTTTTCTGCAGGAGCGCGACGCGGCGTTCCTCAACAAACACAAGGCCAGCAAGCACCACCCCGCACTGCCGCTCTATGACCAGCAGGACGCCCAGCGCGCCATGGAGTTATTCAGCACCCGAGAGTTCGGGAAACAGTTCTCGGTCTTCGAGGACGGACCCACCGTCACCTTCCGCCGGGCCGGGCACATCCTCGGCGCGGCCACCGCGGAGGTGGGATGGCAGGACCGGCGCGTCGTCTTCAGCGGCGACCTGGGCCGCTACGACGACCCGATCATGTTCGACCCGGAGCCGGTGCCGGCGTGCGACTACCTGGTGATGGAGTCCACCTACGGCGACCGCGTGCACGCGCACACCGACCCGGCCGCCGCGCTCGCCGACGTGGTGACCGCGACGGTGGGCCGCGGTGGCACCGTGGTGATCCCGGCGTTCGCCGTCGGCCGGGCCCAGACGCTGCTCTATTACCTGTGGCAGTTGCGCGAGGCGGGACGGCTGCCGGAGGTGCCGGTGTATCTGGATTCACCGATGGCGATCAACGCCAGCGACCTGCTCGGCACCCACCGCGCCGATCACCGGCTGACACCGCAGGTGTACGAGGCCATGTGCGCGATGGCCACCTACACCCGCGACGCCGAGCAGTCCATGAAGATCTCGGCGTCCACCGAACCCAAGATCGTCATCTCCGCCAGCGGCATGGCCACCGGCGGCCGGATCCTGCACCACCTCAGGGCATTCGCGCCCGACCCGCGCAACACCATCGCGATCACCGGCTATCAGGTGCCGGGCACCCGCGGCGCGTCGCTGGCCAACGGGGAAACCTCGGTGAAGGTCTACGGCGAGTGGATCCCGGTCAAGGCGCAGGTGGCCAACCTGAAGATGATGTCCGCCCACGCCGACGCCGACGAACTCATCCGCTGGGCCAAGGGATTCACCACCGCGCCCAAACACGTGTTCGTGGTGCACGGCGAACCGCAGCCGGCCGACGCCCTGCGCCGGCGCCTGGATCACGAGTTCGGCTGGGCGGCGACGGTGCCGCGGCCGGGTCAGCTCTTCGATCTGTAGAGGCCGTTCTGTCGGACCCCGCTGGTGTCATGGGGGTATGACGACGGTTCGGCTGCTCGGCGGCCCCGGCACCGGGAAGAGCACCCTGCTGGTCGAGGCCGCCGCCGCGCAGATCGCCCGCGGGGTGGACCCGGAGTCGGTGCTGCTTTTGACCGGGTCCGGCAAGCTGGCCGCCGCCGCCCGCGCCGCGCTCACCGCCCGCATGCTGCGGGCCGGTTCGGCGGATCTGCCGGTGGTGCGCGAACCGCTGGTGCGCACGGTGCACTCCTATGCGTTCGCGGTGCTGCGCAAGGCCGCCGAGCGGGCCGGGGATCCGCCGCCCCGGCTGGTCACCGAGGCCGAGCAGGACGCCATCATCCGCGAACTGCTCGACGGCGACCTCGAGGACGGCGCGCCCGGCTGGCCGGCCGAGTTGCGACCCGCACTGGGCACCGCCGGGTTCGCCACCGAACTGCGCGACCTGATGGCACGCTGCGCCCAGCGCGGTATCGACCCCGCCGCCCTCACGCGCCTCGGCCGGGCGCACGGCCGGCCGGTGTGGACCGCCGCGGGCCGCTTCGCCCAGACCTACGAGCAGGTGATGCTGCTGCGCGCCGCGGTGGGCACCGCCGCTCCGCAGGCCACGGTGCCCGCACTCGGCGCCACCGAACTCGTCGGCGCCGCCCTCGAAGCTCTGGGCGCCGATGCCGAGCTGCTGGCCGCCGAACAGGCCCGCATCCGGCTGCTGCTCGTCGACGACGCCCAGCATCTCGACCCGCAGGCGGCGCGGCTGGTGCGGGTGCTGGCCGCCGGTGCGCAACTGGCGGTGCTGGCCGGCGATCCCAACCAGGCGGTGTTCGGGTTCCGCGGCGCGGACCCGGACCTGCTGCTGTCGCCGGCCTCACCGGTGGTCGAGCTCACCGCTTCGCACCGCTGCGCCCCGGCGATCGCCCGCGCCATCAGCGGGGTGGCCGCCGGGCTGTCGGGGAATCCGGCCTGGCGAGACATCTCTGGTTCCCGTTCCGAAGACGAGGGCGATGACGGCGCGGTGCGGGTGGCGGTGGCCTCCTCCGCGCACGCCGAGGCCGCGCTGATCGCCGACGCGCTGCGCCGCGCGCACCTGCTCGACGGACTGGCGTGGTCGCAACTGGCGGTCATCGTTCGCTCGGTGGCCGCGGCCGCCGCGCTGCCCCGCGCGCTGGCGATGGCCGGGGTGCCGGTCGACCCGACACCGGTCGCCGGGCCGGTCGCCGGGGCGCCCGCGGCCCGCGCACTGCTCGACGTGCTCGAGGCCACCCTCGCCGACGTCGACGCCGAGCAGGCCGACGCGCTGCTCACCGGGCCGATCGGCCGGATGGACCCGGTGTCGCTGCGCCAGTTGCGCCGCGCGCTGCGCCGGGCCGACACCTCGGTGGCCGAGGCGCTCACCGGCCGCGCCCCGCGCCTGCCGGCCGCGCTGGCCGCC
>JBFYOQ010000141.1:0-3445 GCA_041303735.1 Mycobacterium sp. | reverse complement strand
TGAGCCAGACCCGGGCGGACTGCGAGATATCGAGGCTGGCGAACAGTCCGTACCCGCGGGTGGTCATGATGTTGCCCAGGAATGCCGCCACCACACCGGCCAGTGCGACGCCGAGCATGTTAAGCCGGAATGCCGCCAAGGCGAGCAGTGGCAGCAGCAGTACCGACGGCGGCACCTCGACCCAGAAGGTGGCCACCGACAGCCCCGCGGTAGTCGCCAGCACGGCTGCCATCTCCCACGGCCGACGCCGAAGAATACGGGATTGGGTGCGCCACAGCAGCAGCGGCGATGCCACCACCAG
This sequence comes from Mycobacterium sp., assembly GCA_041303735.1. Lineage (GTDB taxonomy): Bacteria > Actinomycetota > Actinomycetes > Mycobacteriales > Mycobacteriaceae > Mycobacterium. Next base: position 3,144 of record JBFYOQ010000141.1, on the reverse strand, counting down.
GACACCGAGCGCATCGCCGGACCACCACGTCACCGCCATGCCGAGCCAGGGCGCCCCGGCGTTGACCGCGCTCGCGGTTCCCCCGATCAGGCCGCCGATGAAGGGGCCGGCTACACATGCGCCCACCAGGAAGGCGATGTAATCATGGCGCTTGCGCAGGTCCGGCCCGCCACCGCACCAGGCGAGAACGATCGAGGCTCCGACGAGCGGTTCCACCGCGTTGGAGACCGCGAACGCCACCGAGAGCGGCAGCGGGTTCCCGTAGAGGGTGTCGACGAGCAACTCTGCGGCGACGACAGCCGCGATGATCCCGGGCCACAACGCGCGGCGGGTCAGCATGAGGGCGGCGGCCGTGACCCCCGCCGAGGGATAGAAGAACGACGGGCCCGCTGTCGAGCCGAACGACTCCCACGACGCCACCGCACCAGCGGTGAAGGCGAGGAAGACGGCGAGCACGACAGCACCCGACCGCATCGACGACGCCCCCCGTTCAGACATTTGGTCTAGTTTCCACCGTCGGCCCCGCGGGCGCGACTTTCACCCCCGCGCAGTCGGCGGAGGGCTACTTGATCAGCGGGTCGCGCGGCATGCCCAGGATGCGCTCGGCGATCTGGTTGCGGGCGATCTCGGAGGTGCCGCCGGCGATCGCCATCCCGCGCGCGCCCATCGTCGCGCGTGCGGCGAGTTCGCCTTCGCCGCCCTCCAGTGCGAGGTCCGGTCCGATCAGCGCCACGGCGATGGCCCCCTGCTCGTGGAAGTGCTCGGCCAACTTCAGCTTGGTGATGTTGCCCTCCGGGCCGGGGCCGGCGCCGGCGATGCTGCGGGCGGCGCGGCGCAGGTTCAGCAGTCGCAGCGCGTGATCGTCGGCGAGGAACCGGCCGGTGCGTTGCGCCGCGCCGATCACCTTCTCACCGTTGCGCTTGGTGAGATCGACCAGCCAGGCGGTGGCCGGGGCCACCCCGCCGGTCCCGCCGCCGATGCTGACGCGCTCGTTGCCGAGGGTGGCCCGTGCCACCGTCCAGCCCGCGCCTGCCTCGCCCACGACGTCGGAGTCCGGGACGAAGACGTCGTTGAAGAACACCTCGTTGAACTCCGAGCCACCGGTGATCTGGCGCAGCGGCCGCACCTCGACCCCCGGCGCCTTCATATCGAGGATCACCATGGTGATGCCGGCGTGCTTGGGCCCGTCGAAGTCGGTGCGCACGGTCGCCAGTCCGCGCTTGCAGTAGTGCGCCCCCGACGTCCACACCTTCTGGCCATTGATCTTCCAGCCGCCGTCGACGCGGGTGGCTTTGGTCTTGACCGCCGCGGCATCCGAACCCGCCGACGGTTCAGAGAACAGCTGGCACCACACTTCGTCCTGGCGCAGCGCCTTCTCCACGAATCGTTCGATCTGCGAGGGGGTTCCGTGCTGGATGAGAGTGAGGATCACCCAGCCGGTGATGCCGTAGTCGGGCCGTGTGACGCCCGCGGCGGCGAACTCCTCCTCACACAGCAACTGCTCCACCGCACCGGCGGCGCGCCCCCACGGCGTGGGCCAGTGCGGCATCAGATAGCCGGTGGCGATCAACTCGTCGAGTTGCGCCTTGTCGTCGAGCTTCGCTATGCGCTGCGCCTCGCCGCGGATCTCGGCGCGCATCGCCTCGGCCTCGGGCGGCAGATCCAGGCTGTTGGCCCGGGTCAGTCCGCCCGCGGTGAGGGTGAACACGTCGGTGGCCGGCCCGTCGCCGCCGAGCAGTGCCGCCACCGTGAGCGCGCGGCGCAGATGCAGGTGCGCGTCATGCTCCCAGGTGAACCCGATCCCGCCGTGCACCTGAATGTTCAACTCTGCATTGCGGACATAGGCACTGAACGCAAGGGTCGCGGCGGTGGCGGCGGCGAGGTGGAACTGCTCCTCATCCTCCCCCGCCGCGCGCGCGGCGTCCCACACCGTCGCCACCGCGGACTCGGCGGCCACCAGCATGTTGGCGCAGTGGTGCTTGACCGCTTGGAAGGTGGCGATGGTACGGCCGAACTGCTCGCGGACCTTCGCGTACTCGACGGCGACGTCCACGCAGTCCGATGCCCCGCCGACCGCCTCGGCGGCGAACAGGGTGCGGGCACGGGCCAGTGCGGCCGCCTTCGCGCCCGGCAGCACATCGACAGCGGCGGCCTCAAGGCGCACCCGCCCGGAGCGCCGCGTGCGGTCGAGGTTGCCGGGCACCTCCACCGACACGCCATCGGCACTGCGCTGCACCACGAGTACGTCGTCCCCCGCTGTCACCAGCAACACATCGGCCAGGCCGGCGCCCAGCACCACCCCGGCGTCCCCGGAGGCCTTCCCGCCGGAGACGGTGACGTCGCCGCCGAAACCGACTGCGCCGGTGTGGGTTCCGTCGATCAGGCCCGGCAGCAGGCGGGCCTTCTGCTCATCGGTGCCGACCGCATCGAGCACCGCGGAGACCACCGCGGTCGGCACGAACGGTCCCGGGGCTACCGCGCGGCCCAGTTCATCGATGACCACCACCAGTTCGGGTAGCCCGAAGCCGGAGCCGCCGTGCTTCTCGTCGACGTGCAGACCCAGCCACCCGAGTGCGGCCAGTTCGTTCCAGAACGGCGGACGGGTCTCCTCGTCGGCGTCGAGCAGCTCGCGTGCCGCCCACCGCGCCTTCTGCGCGGTGAGGAAGGAGCGCGCGACGTCGCCGAGTTCGCGGTGGTCGTCGGTCAATGCGATGGGCATGGGGTCTCCTGGACTGGGTGGGGCGGGTCTAACGCGTGCCCGGACTCTGACGTTACCGCGTGGCAGAAGCCGTGCCGTACCGGCGCGGCCCGATCGTCATCGGGCGGTAATGGGGCGCATCAGTCCAGAGCGGAGATGAGTTCGCCGACGGTGTGGTGGGCCTCCAGCGGATGGCGCAGCCGGCCGCGCCGGTTCACCGTGTAGGTGTTGCGCCGGCCCTCTTTCTTCTTGTTGAGGTAGCCGGTGCCGGTGAGGTCGGACAGGATCACCTGCACGGCGCGTTCGGTGATCCCGATGCGCGCGCCGAGTTCGCGCGCCGTCAGCGCCTCGCCGCCCGCGAGGCACAGCAGCACATGCGCGTGGTTGGTGAGAAAGGTCCACCCACGGGCCGGCGCCGGACCCTGGGTCGCGACCCGCAGATTCCG
>JBFYOQ010000140.1:0-5125 GCA_041303735.1 Mycobacterium sp. | reverse complement strand
CATCTCCGACGGCCTCGGCGGGGTACTGACGCAGGACGTTGAACGCCCGCACCAGTACCGGTCGCAGTCCGGCCAGTTCGAACCCACCCACCGCGAACTCGACGGCGGGATCTTCTGAGTGCGCGTCGGCAACCCGCTGTGGGTCGATTTCAAGACCGACCACCCGCACTGCGGGGACGACCGCGCGCAGTCGGGCGGCCAACTCGGTGGTGGTCACCGGTAACCGGCCGTAGCCGAGGTCGACGACGACCGGATCCTCCGATGACTGCAGGGCGGCGCGGACCGTCGCCGATCCGGTCAGCCAGCGATCGGCCCGGCGCAACCGGTTGGCGGCGGTGGTGCCGCGGGTGGGCATGCCGACCGGACGCCCAGGGTGTTTAGCGATGGCCGCCGATCCATTCCGCGGTGAACTCGCCCTCCTTGGCGAACAGCGTCTGCAGGCCGTTGACGATCAACTGCTCGATCTGCCCGCCGATGATCGGCACGCGTGCCGTGCACGTGGTCTGCAGTCGCATCCGACTGCCGGTGCCGTTATCGGTCAGCAGGTAGTCGCCGCGGATCTCCACCGGCGCCACCGGCACCTCGGCGCGGTAACTGCCGGCCGCGCACCCGGTGGCGTGCTCGAACGGCTCGAAATGCTGCTCGCGGGTGATGACGAAGGTGCTGGGCACCACGGGGCGTGCGATCGCGGGCAGGTCGGCGGCGCTGATGATGTGGGAGAACGCGATGTCGGTGCCGGTCTCGTCGGAGGAGAAATGCGCGATCTCGGCGTTGGCGGCGTTCTCCCGGTAGAAGACGACGAGGTCCTCCCAGTAGCCGACGTTGGTGAACTCCCGGTACATGACGGCCGCGGGCACGTCGACGTCGACGTCGAAGATCATCCGGCGCGGCATGTCAACCCATCCCGGCGATCCAGCCGGTGGTGAACCGCTGCTCGGCTGTCAGCAGATCGGCCAGTTGGTTACCGATGAAGGTTTCCAGTTTGCGTCCCACCAGGGGGACGCGAACCTCGACGGTCACGTGAAATGCCATGCGTGCCTTGTCTCTCTCCGGTGACAACTCCGCACTCCCGGTCAGCGACACCGGTGCCGCAGTGATACTGCCGACGATATCGGCGGCGGCGTGGGCACCGTTCAGTGGTGTCCAGGTCTCCTCGCGCCTGATCACCAGATCGCCGCGGTGAAACTGCGACACCAGAGCGGGCAGCCGGTGCGACGCCAGCACCTGGGTGGTGACCACGTCGATCCCGTCGTCGCTGACCACCAATCGCTCCAGGGTGGCCTCGTCGGCCCCGGAGTCGGCCAGCCTGGCCTGCCAGTACTGTTCATCGCTCAGCGCCCGGTAAACCTGCTCCACGCCGGCCGGGTAGTCGGTGGCCATGTCGAATGAACGTGGCATAGCTGGTGAGGCTACCGTTACCCGGCGTGGGTTCCGCAGACGGCGATTTCGGCGGCGCGCAGGTCGCCGACTACGTGCCGGTGGCTCCGCTGACCACACTGCGCGTCGGCCCGGTGGCCCGCCGGCTCATCACCTGCACCACCACCGAGCAGATCGTTGCAACCGTGCGAACCCTGGACCGCGGCGAGCAGCCGGTGCTGGTTCTCGGTGGCGGTTCGAACGTGGTCATCGCCGACGATATGGACGATCTCACGGTGGTCCGGTTGGCGACCACGGCGGTCGAGATCGACGGCTCCCTGCTTCGTGCGCAGGCCGGGGCGGACTGGGACACCGTGGTGGTGCGGGCCATCGATGCCAACCTCGGCGGACTGGAATGCCTCTCGGGTATCCCCGGTTCGGCAGGGGCCACCCCGGTGCAGAACGTCGGCGCCTACGGCGTGGAGGTCGCCGATCTGATCACCCGGGTGCGTCTGCTTGACCGACGCACCGCCGAGGTGGCCTGGGTGCCGGCGGCGGAGTTGGGCTTCGGCTACCGCCACAGTGTCCTCAAAAACAGTGCGCCGACGAACGCCGCGCGCGCCGTTGTGCTCGAGGTCGAGTTCGCCCTCGATCCGGACGGTCGGTCCGCGCCTCTGCGCTATGCCGAGCTCGCCGGTGCGCTCGGAGTGGCGGCCGGCGCACGGTCCGATCCCGCGCGTGTGCGTCACGCTGTTCTCGCGCTGCGGGCCACCAAGGGCATGGTGCTCGACGCGGCCGACCACGACACCTGGAGCGTCGGATCGTTCTTCACCAATCCGGTGGTGCCGGCTGAGCTCTTCGAGCACCTGCAGTCCGGCGCAGCCGGCCCGGTGCCGCACTACCCGGCGACCGGCGGGGTGAAGTTGGCCGCCGCGTGGCTGGTGGAGAACGCCGGTTTCGGCAGGGGATTCGGCGACGGCCCGTGCCGGCTGTCCACCAAGCACTCCCTCGCGCTGACCAACCGGGGTGAGGCGAGGACCGCCGACGTCCTGGCGCTGGCACGCACCGTGCGCGACGGCGTGCGCGCGGCCTTCGGTGTCACCCTGGAACCGGAGCCGGTTCTTCTGGGCTGCTCGCTGTAGGCCGGGGCGGGCGGGACCGGCTACGGCCGCCGGTTGAACCGGCTGGCGCTGGCCTGATCGCGCGGGCGGATCACGATCTGGTCGATGTTGACGTGTGGGGGCCGGGATGCGACGAAACCGATCACCTCGGCGACGTCATCGGCCGACAGCGGGGTGATGCCGGCGTAGACCGATTCGGCCCGTTGGGCGTCCCCGCCGAATCGCACCAGCGAGAACTCGGTCGCCACGGCGCCGGGCGCGATCTCGGTCAGCCGCACCGGCTTTCCCAGCAGTTCGCCGCGAAGGGTCCGGTGCAGGGCGCCCTGGGCGTGCTTGGCCGCGGTGTACCCGGCGCCGCCGTCGTAGACCTCCAGCGCGGCGATCGAGGTGACCGTGACGATCAGCCCGTCACCGGAGGCGATCAGCTTCGGCAGCAGGGCGCGCGTCACCCTCAGCGTGCCCATCACGTTGGTCTCCCACATCCAGCGCCAGTTGTCCAGATCGGCCTCGGCCACCGGCTCCAGCCCCCTGGCGCCCCCGGCGTTGTTCACCAGCACGTCGACCCGCCCCAGGGTGTCTGCCAGGGCCGCCACCGCGGCGTCGTCGGTCACATCGGCCACCACCGCGGTGGCGCCCAATTCCTCGGCAAGCCGTTTGATCCGCTTCTCTCGCCGGGCAACGGCGACGACATGAAAACCCTGTGCGGCAAGCACTCTCGCGCACGACTCTCCGATGCCGGAACTGGCACCGGTGACCACCGCCACTCGGGAATGGGCGTCCGGCCTCGTCGTCATCGACCTCACTGTAGCCAGCGTGCCAAGATGGACTGATGCCCTCTGCCCGGGACACCGATGACACGCCCGCCGGCGTGCTGCCCAGACGGGTGGCGGTGTTGTCCGTGCACACCTCACCGCTGGCCCAGCCCGGCACCGGTGACGCCGGGGGGATGAACGTCTACGTGCTGCAAACCGCCCTGCACATGGCCCGGCGGGGGGTGGAGGTGGAGATCTTCACCCGCGCGACATCCTCGGCCGATCCGCCGGTGGTCAGTCCTGCGCCCGGGGTGGTGGTTCGCAATGTGGTGGCCGGCCCGTTCGAGGGCCTGGACAAGAACGATCTTCCCACCCAGTTGTGCGCCTTCACCGCCGGCGTTCTGCGCGCCGAGGCCAATCACGAGCCGGGGTTCTACGACATCGTGCACTCCCACTACTGGCTGTCCGGTCAGGTGGGATGGCTGGCGCGGGACCGCTGGGCGGTGCCACTGGTGCACACCGCACACACCCTCGCCGCGGTCAAGAACGCCGCCCTCGCCGATGGTGACTCGCCGGAGCCGCCGCTGCGGGCGGTCGGTGAACAGCAGGTGGTCGACGAAGCCGATCGGTTGATCGTCAACACCGAAGCCGAAGTACATCAACTGATCTCGCTGCACAACGCCGATCCGCTGCGCATCGACGTCGTTCATCCAGGCGTGGACCTGCAGATCTTCACCCCCGGTGACCGCGATGCCGCCCGCGCCGCTCTCGGTCTGCCCGCCGGTGGGCCCATCGTCGCGTTCATCGGACGCATCCAGCCCCTCAAGGCGCCTGACATCCTGCTGCGCGCGGCCGCCCTGCTGCCTAACGGCGTCCGGGTGCTGGTGGCCGGTGGTCCATCGGGCACCGGGTTGGCCGCCCCGGACGGCCTGGTCCGGCTGGCCGGCGACTTGGGCATCGCCGAGCGGGTCACGTTCCTGCCGCCGCAGTCGCGCGAGCAGCTGGTCAACGTCTACCGGGCCGCCGACCTGGTGGCCGTGCCGAGCTACTCGGAATCCTTCGGATTGGTGGCGATCGAGGCGCAGGCCTGCGGCACCCCGGTGGCCGCGGCCGCGGTCGGCGGGCTGCCCGTCGCGGTGGCCGACGGGCGCAGCGGAACCCTGGTCGACGGGCACGACCCGGTAGCGTGGGCGGCGGCCATCGACGGGCTGCTGCGCGCCGACCCCGCTGCGCTGCGCCGCGCGGCGATCGAGCATGCGGCCCGGTTCTCCTGGGATAACACCGTCGACGCCCTGCTGGCCAGCTACAGCCGGGCGATGACCGAGTACGGCAGCAGCCGGCGGCGCACCGCGGCGCGCGACGTGACGGCCCGCCGTCACGGGCGGCGCTGGACGCTGCGGCGCGGGGTTCGCGCGTGAGTGATCAGAACGGCCGTGAGGTTCCGGCCCGGCAGGCCACCGCGCGCATCCAGCGGCTCATCGAGGACGCCCTCACCGAGCACGGCCTGATCTACACCCAGTACCAGGGTTCCCACGGCGGCCTGCCGGGCGTCATCGTCGAACTGCCCGGCGAGCGCAAACTGACCACGAACACCCTGCTGAGCATCGGTGAGCACTCGGTGCGCGTGGAGGCGTTCGTCTGTCGCAAGCCCGATGAGAACTTCGAGGGCGTCTACCGGTTCCTGCTCAAACGCAACCGCCGGCTCTACGGGGTGGCCTACACGTTGGACAACATCGGCGACATCTACCTCATCGGCCGGATGGCACTCGACGTGGTCAATGCCGACGAGATCGATCGGATCCTCGGCCAGGTGGTGGAAGCCGTCAACAATGACTTCAACACCCTGCTCGAGCTCGGCTTCGCCACCTCCATCCGCAAGGAGTGGGCGTGGCGGGT
>JBFYOQ010000139.1:0-9840 GCA_041303735.1 Mycobacterium sp. | reverse complement strand
TCCTCGGTCTGGGCGTGACGCCGTTCAACGTGCCCTCGAATCTTCCACTCGGGCCCACCCCGCCGAGCGGGTTCCCCTTCCCCGGGTAGACCCGGGTGAACGGCCCATAGCTGGGCATACTGATCGCATGCGTTCCATCTGGAAGGGCTCGATCGCGTTCGGCCTGGTCAATGTTCCGGTGAAGGTCTACAGCGCCACCGAGGACCACGACCTGAAGTTCCACCAGGTGCACGCCAAGGACAACGGCCGCATCAAATACTCGCGTGTGTGCGAGGAGTGCGGCGAGGTGGTCGAGTACCGCGACATCGCCAAGGCCTACGAGGCCGACAACGGGCAGACAGTGGTCATCACCGATGAGGACATCGCCACCCTGCCCGAAGAGCGCAGCCACGAGATCGAGGTGCTGGAGTTCGTTCCCGCCACCGATATCGACCCGTTGATGTATGACCGCAGCTATTTCCTGGAGCCGGACGGCAAGTCATCGAAATCCTATGTGCTGCTTGCTAAAGCGCTGGAGGAGACCGATCGGGTGGCGATCGTGCACTTCGCGCTGCGCAATAAGACCCGCCTGGCGGCGCTGCGGGTCAAGGACTTCTCTTCGTCTCAAGGGCCGCGCAACGTCATGGTGGTGCACACCCTGCTGTGGCCCGATGAGATCCGCGATCCCGACTTCCCCAGCCTCGACACAGCGGTGGATGTACGCGCCCCCGAGTTGAAGATGGCCGGACAGGTGGTCGAGTCGATGGCCTCTGAGTTCCGGCCCGAGGAGTTCACCGACACCTACCAGGGGCAGTTGCGCGAACTGGTCGAGGCCAAACTGTCCGGCGGGGAGGCGTTCGCCACCCCCGAGGCGCCGGCCCGCCTCGATGACACCGACGACGTATCCGATCTGCTGGCGAAATTGGAGGCCAGCGTGCGTCGCCGCCGCGAGGAGGCCGACGCCGCAGCACCGAAGGCGCCGGCCAAGAAAGCCGCGGCCCGCACAGCGCCCGCCAAGGCCCCGGCCGCCCGCAAGACCGCTCCACGTAAAGCCGCCGCCAAAAAGTAGAACGTGTTACAAAAACGTCTCTAATTCCGGGCGCTGCCTCGCTCGTCGCTTGTTACGGTGCGATGGGACTAGGGAAGAGAGCGTCAGTGATCCTCGACAAATTTCGTCTGGACGGACAAGTTGCCGTAGTGACCGGCGCCGGCCGCGGCCTCGGGGCGGCCATCGCGGTGGCGTTCGCCGAAGTGGGCGCCGACGTCGTCATCGCCTCGCGCACCCAGTCCGAACTCGACGAGGTCGCCGCCCAGGTGACGGCGACCGGCCGGCGCGCGCACGTCGTCGTTGCCGATCTCGCCCAACCCGACTCCACCGCGCAGTTGGCGGCCCAGGCGGTCGAGGCGTTCGGCAGGCTCGACATCGTCGTCAACAACGTCGGCGGCAGCATGCCCAATGCGCTGATGACCACCAGCGTCAAGGAAATGCGCGACGCGTTCACCTTCAACGTGCTGACCGCCCACGCGCTCACCGTGGCGGCCGTCCCGCTGATGCTGGAGCACTCCGGCGGCGGCAACATCATCAACATCACCTCGACCATGGGCCGCACCGCGGGCCGCGGCTTCGCGGCCTACAGCACCGCAAAGGCCGCCCTGGCCCAGTACACCCGTCTGACGGCGCTGGACCTGTGCCCGCGGATCCGGGTCAATGCGATCGCACCCGGCTCGATCATGACCTCCGCCCTGGATGTCGTCGCCTCCAACGACGCGCTGCGCGAACCGATGGAGAAGGCCACCCCGCTGCGCCGCCTCGGCGACCCGCTCGACATCGCCGCCGCCGCCGTCTACCTCGCCTCACCGGCCGGCAGCTACCTCACCGGAAAGACGATCGAGGTCGACGGCGGGCTGCTGGTTCCCAACCTCGACCTCCCCATCCCCGATCTGTGAACCCACGATCCGTACACCCGAGCCAAGGAGTCGCATGCCCATCCGCGTCGCACAGGTAGGAACCGGAAACGTCGGCGGTCACGCGCTGAAGGCGTTGATCACCAACCCCGACTACGAACTCACCGCGGTGTGGGTGTCATCGGAGGCCAAAGCCGGCAGGGACGCCGCGGAGCTCATCGGTCTGGAGACCCGCACCGGGATCATCGCCACCAACGACCTGGACGCGGTGCTGGCCACCAAGCCCGACTGCGTGGTCTACACCGCGATGGCTGACAACCGTTTGGTGGAGGCGTTGGAGGACTACCGGCGCATCCTCTCGGCCGGCGTGAACGTGGTGGGCAGCGGTCCGGTGTTCCTCCAGTGGCCGTGGCAGGTGATCCCCGAGGAGATGATCAAACCGATCGAAGATGCTGCCCGCGAAGGCAAGTCGAGCATCTTCGTCAACGGCATCGACCCCGGTTTCGCCAATGACCTGATACCACTTGCTCTGATGGGAACCTGCCAGAGCATCGAGCAGGTGCGCTGCATGGAGATCATCAACTACGACACCTACGACAGCGCGACGGTGATGTTCGACGTGATGGGCTTCGGCAAGCCGATGGATGAGATCCCGATGCTGCTGCAACCCGGTGTGCTCAGCATCGGCTGGGGTTCGGTGGTGCGCCAACTCGCCGCCGGCATGGGCCTTGAACTCGACGGGCTGGAGGAGATGTACGTGCGCGAGCCCGCGCCGGAGGCCTTCGACATCGCCTCGGGACATATCGCCAAGGGCACCGCCGCCGCGCTGCGCTTCGAGGTGATCGGCATGGTCAACGGAGCCCCCGCCGTGGTGCTCGAGCACATCACCCGACTGCGCGATGATCTGTGCCCGCAGTGGCCTCAACCGGCGCAGGAGGGCGGCAGTTACCGCATCGAGATCACCGGCGAGCCCTGCTACGCCCTCGATCTCTGCCTGTCGAGCCCCAACGGCGACCACAACCACGCCGGCGTGCTGGCCACCGCGATGCGGGTGGTCAACGCCATTCCCGCGGTGGTGGCCGCCGAGCCCGGCATCAGCACCACCCTGGACCTGCCACTGGTGACCGGCAAGGGTTTGTACGCTGCTCCGTAGATGACCGCACGTATGAGACGCCTTGCCCTGGCGCTGGCTGTAACCGCAGTGCCCGCCTCCCTCGTGCTCGCACCCCCCGCGGAGGCCGCCCCGGAGTGCACCGACGTCGGGGTGAGCACCCGGGTCTGCAGTCGCGGTCCCGGGCATACCGCGATCACCACCACACCCAACCCGGCGTTCACCAACCCGGGTGCCGGCTGGGGATTCGGCACCCTGGGCATGCCGGTGTTCGGCATCGGCGGCGGCGGAGTCTGGATCGGCTTTTGACCGCTGCGCCGCAGCCCGTCTGGCGGTTGCTCGGGCCGGCTTTCGTCGCCGCCATCGCCTACGTCGACCCCGGCAACATCGCCGCCAACGTCAGCGCCGGGGCGCAGTACGGCTTCCTGCTGGTGTGGGTGATCGTTGTCGCCAACGTGATGGCCGGCCTGGTGCAGTACCTGAGCGCCAAGCTGGGCCTGGTGACGGGCAACACCCTGCCCGAGGCGGTGCGGGACCGCGCCCGCACCCCCACCCGGATCGCCTACTGGATGCAGGCGGAACTGGTGGCGATCGCCACCGACGTGGCCGAAATCATCGGCGGCGCAATCGCTTTGTATCTGCTGTTCGATCTTCCGCTGGTACTCGGCGGAGTGATCACCGGCGCGGTGTCGCTGCTGCTGCTCATGGTCGGCGACCGCCGCGGGCAGCGGGTCTTCGAACGCGTCATCACCGGCCTGCTGCTGATCATCTCGATCGGGTTCCTGGCCAGCCTGGTGGTCAACCCGCCGCCGGCCGCCCAGGTCGCCGCGGGACTGGTCCCGCGGTTCGACGGCGCGCAGAGCGTGCTGCTGGCGACGGCGATGCTGGGCGCGACGGTGATGCCGCACGCGGTATACCTGCACTCCGGTCTAGCCCGTGACCGGCACGGCCACCAGCCGGTGGGGCCGGGCCGGGCGCTGCTGCTGCGAGCGACGCGATGGGACGTCGGCCTGGCGATGCTGGTGGCCGGCACGGTCAACTTGGCGCTGCTGCTGGTGGCGGCGACCAACCTGCGCGGCCGCGACGGCACCGACACCATCGAGGGCGCGCACGCTGCGGTGGCCGACACCCTCGGGCAACCGGTGGCGTTGTTCTTCGCGATCGGTCTGCTGGCCTCCGGGCTGGCGTCGACGTCGGTGGGGGCCTACGCCGGGTCGATGATCATGGCCGGCCTGCTGCGCAGGAAATTCCCGATCCTGGTTCGCCGGCTGGTCACACTGGTGCCCGCGCTGGCCGTACTGGCCAGCGGTGTCGACCCGACCCGGGCGCTGGTGCTCTCCCAGGTTGTGTTGTCCTTCGGGATCCCGTTCGCCCTGGTGCCGCTGATGCGGCTGACCGGGAACCGGGCGCTGATGGGGGCGGACGTCAACCGCCGGATCACCGCGATGCTGGGCTGGACGGTGGCCGCGCTCATTACGCTTCTCAACGTGGCGCTGATCTATCTGACGGTGACGTCTGATTGACACGGTCGTGAGTAAGCACGCCTACTTCGCCTACGGCTCGAATCTGTGCCCGGTGCAGATGTCGCAGCGCTGTCCCGGCGCCGGCGACCCGCGCCCGGCCGTACTGGCCGACCACGACTGGCTGATCAACGAGCGCGGGGTGGCCACTGTGGAACCGTTCACCGGCGGCGCGGTGCACGGGGTGCTGTGGCGGGTGAGCGATCACCACCTGAGGGTCCTCGACCGCGCCGAAGGCGTGCCGGACCGCTACCGCCGGGAGTCGCTGACCGTGCGCACAGCCGACGGCCCGACGACGGCGTGGGTGTACATCGACCCCCGGATCAAGGCCGGGCCGCCGCGGCCGGGCTACCTAGAACGCATCATCGGCGGTGCGTTGCATCACAGCCTGCCGAAGTCGTGGATCAATTTCCTCCACAGGTGGGATACCAGCGAGTGGCCGGACCCTCCCCCGCGAGCCAAAAATGTTGGGCCGCAGTCATTCTTAGCGCTGCTCAGCAATCCGTCGGTCGTCGAGGAGTCGGTACTGCGGTCGCGATTCGGGTTCATGGCCATCCACGGAGGAGGCCTGGAACGGATGACGGACGTGATCGCCGAACGCGCCGCCGAGCAGGCCGGTGCATCGGTGTACCTGGTCCGGCACCCGCCTGACTATCCGCACCATCTCTCCTCGACGCGCTATGCGGCAGCGGAATCACGGCGGCTGGCCGAGTTCCTCGACCACGTCGAGGTCGTCGTGTCGCTGCACGGCTACGGACGCATGGGCCGCAGCACCCAACTGCTGGCCGGTGGCCGCAATCGCGACCTCGCCACGCATCTGGCCCGCTGCATCGGGATTCCGGGCTTCGAGGTGATCGCCGATCTCGACGACATCCCAACCGAGTTGCGGGGGATGCACCGCGAGAACCCAGTCAACCGGCCGGCGATGGCCGGCACCCAACTGGAACTGCCCTCCCGGGTCCGGGGGATCAGCCCCCGCAGCCAGCCGCCCGGACCCGACGGCCTGTCACCGGCCACCGCGGCGCTGATCGCCGGGCTGGCCAGGGCCGCCCGGACGTGGCAAGGCGCGGCCGACACTGAAGCGTGACTGTCGTCACACATCCGGCACCCATCCTCGGGGTCGTCCGCTCCGAATGGCTGATGTGGCATCCGCTCTCACTGCTCCGCTGACTCCGTCGCTGTACCCGATTCAGGTCACCCACCTGCACCGGGCGCCGGTTCAGCACTATGCGGAGCACCGGACCTACAGCTGGTACGTGGACGTCGACGACCTACCGCGGCTGCCGCGGTGGCTGCGACCGTTCGCCCGCTTCGAGGCCGTCGACCACTTCGACGGCGCGGCCGGCGATACCCTGCGCCAGCGGGTCGACGCATTTCTGGGTCGCCACGGGATGTCGCTGCCGGGCGGTCGAATCACCGCACTGCTGATGCCCCGGGTGCTGGGCCGCGCGTTCAACCCGCTCAGCTTCTACTGGTGCCATGACTCCGATGGCACGCTGCGCTGCGTCATCGCCGAGGTGCAGACGATCCAGGGTGAGCGGCACGCCTATCTGCTGCCACCGGCGCAGGACGAGGCCGCGACGGTGACCGGCGCGGCGCCGAACGCTCCGTTCGCCGGCACCGACGGCTACTACCTGGTGCGCGCACCGCGCCCGGAGCGAGCCCTTGATCTGGCGGTGTCGTTGCACCGGGACAACCACGTCGCAATGGTGGCCACCTGGCGCGGCCGCCGTCGCCGGGTCACCATCGGGCGGATCGTGATGTTGCAGCTAACGGCGCCGCTGGCCCCGCAGGCGGCGGAAGTGGGCATGCGCTTCCAGGCCGCCATGCTCCGACTCCGGGGCGCCTCGCACGAGCGACGCCGCCCCGCCATGGCCACGGAGCAGGCAACGGAGCCCACGCCCGCGCGGCGGACACCAGCCGGCTGGACGGCAAAGAGCCGTTCGTGGGCCGCACAGTGACCACGGTGCTGGACCGGCCGGTTACGCTTCGGGGCGATGGCAGCCTTCACAAAGGGTCGGAGCCGGTGAGCGCGCCCGACCTCGATGCCCTGCTTCGGCGGGTGGCGCAGCGCGACCGTGAGGCGTTCGCGTCCTTCTACGACGCGACCCGGTCCCGGGTCTACGGCATGGTGCTGCGTGTCCTGCGCGACCGCGGCTACAGCGAAGAAACCACCCAGGACGTCTACCTGCAGGTGTGGCGCACCGCCGAGAGTTATGACCCGGCGTCGGGAACCTCGTTGGCATGGCTGCTGACCTTGGCGCACCGCCGCGCGGTAGACCGGGTGCGTTCCGAGCAGGCAGCCACCCAGCGGGACTCGCGCTACGGAGCGGCGACCGTCGAACGCGACGCCGACCAGGTCACAGACGCGGTGATCTCCAGCGAAGAGCGCCGCCGGGTCACCGCATGCCTGGACGGACTGACCGACGTCCAGCGTGAGTGCATCGAACTCGCCTACTACCAGGGAATGACCTACATCCAGGTCTCCGAACGGCTCTCGGCCAACCTCGCCACGGTGAAGTCGCGGATGCGCGACGCGCTGCGCGGGCTGCGCAACTGTCTGGGTGTCGGATGAGCGCAACGGACAACGAACTGCTGGAGTTGGCAGTGCCCTACGCACTGCACGCGCTGCCCGACACCGAGCGCGACGCGGTGGAGGACCGGCTGGCGGCGGCGGGCCTGCCGGTGGCGGATGCCTTCTACGACGAGGTGCGCGCGGTGCGCGAGACCATGGCCGTGGCGGCAGCCGCCGACGCCGTGGAGCCCTCCGCTGACCTGCGGGAGCGGCTGCTCGGTGCCGTCGGCGACGACAATGTGCGCACGTTGGGCTCACCGCGCCGGGAGGGTGGGCGGCGCACCGCGTGGCTGTCCGCGGCGGCCGCGCTGGTCGTCGGACTGGGGGCCCTGGGCGCCGGCCTGTCGCTGCGCCCCCCCGCCCAGCCGCCCTCGACCGCCCAGCAGGTGTTCGCCGCCGCCGACGTGCACACCGTCTCCGGGGCGATCCCGGCCGGCGGCACGGCCACCGTGGTGTTCTCCCGAGACCGCAACGCCGGCGTGCTGGTGATGAACGACGTGCCGCCGCCCTCGCCGGGCACCGTCTATCAGATGTGGCTGGTCAGTGACGACGGCGCGACGTCCGCGGGGACGATGGACGCCCAAGCGGTGGCACCGTCGACCACGGCGGTGCTGTCAGATCTGCACAACTCCCGCAAGCTGGCGTTCACCGTCGAACCCGCGTCCGGTTCAACCAAGCCCACCGGCGCGCTGATCGCCGAACTGCCGCTCAGCTGAGCGTCGCGGCGGCCGCCGCCACCACGCAGACCGCCGATGCTGAACGCCCGTAACGGCTCGTCGCCAAATCAGAGTCCGCTTACGCTGACGCAATGGTGAATGAATTCCGGTTCGGCATCGGCATCCGGAGCATCAAGTCAGCCGACCGGTTCCGCGAGAAGATCCGCCGGTTCGCCGATCAGGGGTTCGATGTGGTGCACGTGCCGGATCACATCGGCGCGCCGGCGCCGTTTCCCGCCATGATGGCGGCCGCCGACGCCGCCGATATCCGGGTCGGGACCTTCGTGCTCAACGCCGCGTTCTACAGCCCGGCACTGCTGGCCCGTGATGCGGTGGCCGTCGACGTGCTCTCCGACGGGCGCCTGGAGTTAGGACTGGGCACCGGATACGTGCGCGAGGAGTTCGAAGCCGCCGAGATTCCGTATCCCACTGCGGGGCAACGCGTCGACCACCTGCGACACGTCACCACCTACCTCAAGGGTGTCGCGCCGTCGATCCCGATCCTGATCGCCGGCAACGGTGATCGAGTGCTGCGGATCGCCGCCCAGCACGCCGACATCATCGGATTCACCGGCGGCGGCCTGCCCACACACGATGACCCCGACCCGATGGCCGAACGCGTGGAGTTCGTCCGCGCCGCAGCCGGCGATCGCGTCGCGAATCTTGAGTTCAATCTTGCGATCACCGCGGTGCCGACCGACACCTCGGGCATCGCGGACCTGACACTGACGCGCGCGTATTTTCCCGAGGCCACCGACGAACAGTTGAGAGCCATGCCTACGGTCCTCGAGGGCACGCCGCGCGACATCGCCGATGCTCTGCGTGCGCAGCGCGACCGTTATGGGGTCTCCTATTTCACCGTCCAGGACTACCATGGTGACTACTTCGCACAAGTGATAAGCGCACTTCGGTGAGGATCGATCGCTACCCGCACGGGTAGCCGATCCGGCAATCGACAACAGGTAGACATGCGATTCTCGAAAGGCTGTGGTGACAATGCACCGACGAGTCACTCACGCGGTCACTGCGCTCAGGCGGGTGGCCGCCTGGATTCGCGAGGACTACCCCGGGGACGCGCCGGAGCGCGGTCACTGCTACCTGATCGCCTTGCGCGGAGCGGACTACGCGTCACACCGAGCGTCGCGCTGATGCTGGCCTACGCCACCGGCATCGGGCGGTAAAGTTCAGCCGTCCCCGCCCCCGTAGCTCAGGGGATAGAGCACGGCTCTCCTAAAGCCGGTGTCGCATGTTCGAATCATGCCGGGGGCACCGTCGGGCGTCGCCGTGTCGTCGCCGTGTCGCCGCCGGATACAACAGATGGCCCCGAACCGGAGGTTGGGGGCCAACTGTGTCAGTGCCTCAGATCAGTCGTCGCTGGAGGCCGCCTTGGCCGCCGAGCGCTCTGCGCGGGTCTTCGAATGAGCGCTGCCGGCCTTGGCAGACGCCGATCCCCGTCCGCCGGCCGGACGGCTCGCGGTCGTGGCATCGGCGCTCGGATCCGCCGAGCCGACAGGGTTGTCCGAATCATCCGAAGAAGCGCTGACCTCGACCGCGTCGGCGGCAGTGGTCTGCTCGTCGCGGTCCTGCCCCGCTGCTGGGGCGGCCACGGCTACCCGCGACGCCGCCACGGGGGCGGGTGCGGAATCGGACACCGGCACCGCGGCGGCCGCGGGGCTGGCCGACACCGCGGCACCCGGAAGCGCCTGCGGGCCGAGCTGACTGGTGACATACGAGACGACACCCGGCAGTCCGGTCCCCGAGCCGTTGTATCCATCGAAGTAGGCGGTGGCGAGCAGCGAGTTGCCGACCGCGACGGGGCCGATGTTGAACTGCGGGACCAGTGAGGTCAATCCCAGCACGAGGCCCTCGACGATGTCTGTCGGCGGGACACCGAACTGGCTGGTGACATAGCTGACGACGCCGTCGAGTCCCGGCGCCGAGCCGTTGTAGCCGTCGTAGTAGGCGGTGGCGAGCAGGGAGTCGCCCAACGCCACCGGGCCCAGGTAGAAGACCGGGATCATCGCCGTCACCGCG
>JBFYOQ010000138.1:0-2748 GCA_041303735.1 Mycobacterium sp. | reverse complement strand
GGCTTGTTCTTGCGCACCGCGGACAGGATCGCGTCGGCCACCTTCTCCGGGCCGAAATTGCGCAGCTCGAACATTCGCTGCAGATGTTCCCGGCGACCGGCCACCGCTGACTGCCGCCCGTCCGGAGCATGCATATCGGTGGCGGCGACGATATTGGTGTTCACCACACCGGGACAGATTGTGGTCAGACCCACCCCGGAAGCGGCCAGTTCTGCGCGCAGGCAGTCCGAGAACATGTACACCGCCGCCTTGGACGTGCAGTAGGCGTTGAGCGAACTCAGTGGCGCGTATGCCGCCATCGACGCGACATTGACGATGTGACCGCCGGTTCCGCGCTCCACCAGACGCCGGGCGAAAGCCCGACACCCGTTGACCACTCCGCCGAGATTGACGTCGATCACCCGATCGAACTGCTCGGCCGGGGTGTCGAAGAATCCGCCCGCCGCGCCGATGCCGGCATTGTTGACGACGACGTCGGGAACGCCGTGGTCAGCACTCACCTGCTCGGCGAACCGCTCCACGGCCTCGGCGTCGGCCACGTCGAGTGAGTAGGCGTGCGCTGTCCCGCCGCGGCCGGTGATCGTGGCGGCCGTCGCCTTCACGGCGGCCTCGTCGATATCGCTGAGCACCACCTCCGCGCCCTCGGCGGCGAATGCAAAAGCAGTTGCCCGGCCGATGCCGCTTCCCGCCCCGGTCACCGATACGAGCATGTCGCCGAACGGTTTTCGAGCTCTACCGACCTCGGCCCGCAGTAGCGAGCGGCTCGCCGGCGCGCCGGCGAGATACCCGATCAGCTCCGACACCGCTGCGGCGATCGCATGCGGATGCGACATCGGCGACCAGTGCCCGGCCGCCAGATCCCGCCGCCACAGCCGCGGCACCCACCGCGCGGTGTCGTCATAGACGTAGGGCCGGACGAAGACGTCACGGAGGTTGACGAGCAACTGGACCGGAACGTTGACGTAGCGGTCGCGCGGTGCGGAGCCGAGCGCACGCAGAAAGTTGGCCCGGTAGATCTTCAGGCCGTTGGCCGCATCCGCGGTGAAGCTCTCACCCTGGTGGCGACGGTCCGGGGGCACGCCGGCGGTGATGAACGCCCTGCTGATCATCCGCGCCAGGAAGATGCGCATCGCTGCGGGGGCGATCACCGGGATACAGAAGAACACCATGTAGCTGAAATGCAGCGCTTGGGACGCCGCGCGGGTGAACCGGCGCGGCCGGTAGGGCCGGGCCAGCCCGTCACGGATGTAGCGGCTCAGATGGCCGGGGTCTGGCCCAGAGATGGAGGTGTAGGACGCCACCCGGTCACCGGCGGCGGCACGGTTCAGGTATTCCCACATGGTGGCAGCACCCCAGTCGTGCGCCACCACGTGCACCGGCGTTGCGGGGCTCAGCGCTGCGATGACGGCGTCGAAGTCATCGGCGAGGCGTGCAATGTCGTAGGCGGCGACCGGCCCGGGGACATCCGACGCGCCCGCGCCGCGGCTGTCGTAGCGGATGATCCGGAACACCCCGGACAGCTCCGCGGCAACGCCGTCCCAGAGCACATGGGAATCCGGCCAGCCGTGCACCATGACGACGGTCGGGCCGTCCGGATTGCCTTCCTCGTACACCGCGATGCGGGTTCCGTCGCTGGAGTCGATGTAGCGGGTCGGCATCTTCAGGATTATTGACCGTCCAGTTCGGCCCGCTGGGCGCGGCGGCGCTCGATGCGGCGCCGGGCGTCGAAATCGCGCATCCGTTGGGGATACCCCACCTTCTGGACGTCGTACACCGGGATCCGCAACCGCTCGCCGATCCGACGGGCGCCGGCGCCGTCCACCGGGCGGCGGGTCCATTCGCCATCGGCGGCGACCAGCACCACCGTCATCGGGGTCACCGTGGTCTGCGGCTCGACGTAGGCCTCCACCCCCGTCCGCGCCACGGCCCATTCCCGCAGATCCCGCATGTCCGCGGACACCCCGGCGGCGCGGCGACGACGTGCGCGGATCCGCTTCAGCAGTCCCACCGTCGGGGTTCTCCTTTCCACCGGACTCCCTTCGATGGTGCCAGAGGCTGCCGCACCCGTGGTGAATGACAAGATGAACCCAGCACGCTGTGGTAAAGCTGTGGCAATTCGGTGATTGACCCGACGTTCGAGGAGTCCGAGATGGCCGTCTCCGTCCAGATGCCCGCACTGGGTGAAAGTGTCACCGAGGGCACTGTCACCCGCTGGCTCAAACAGGAGGGTGACACCGTCACGGCGGACGAGCCGTTGCTGGAGGTGTCCACCGACAAGGTCGACACCGAGATCCCCGCGCCGGCCTCCGGTGTGCTGATCAAGATCACCGCCCACGAGGACGACACCGTCGCCGTCGGCGGCGAACTGGCCGTCATCGGTGAGGCGGGCGAGGCGTCCCAGTCGGCGCCCCCGCCGGCCGCGCCGGTCGAGCAGCCCACGCCGGCCCAGCAGCCCCCAGCCCAGGCCGCACCAGCGCCGGAGATCTCCGAATCCGCACCACCGGCCCAGCAGCCGGCCGCGCCGGCCGCACCCGCAGCCGCCGCGGGCGACACCACCTCGGTGGTGATGCCGACGCTCGGCGAGTCGGTCACCGAGGGCACGGTCACCCGATGGCTGAAGAAGGTCGGCGACTCTGTCGCGGTAGACGAACCGCTCGTCGAGGTGTCCACCGACAAGGTGGACACCGAGATCCCCTCACCGGTGGCGGGCACGCTGCTGGCCATCACCGCCGAGGAGGACGCCACCGG
>JBFYOQ010000137.1:0-7857 GCA_041303735.1 Mycobacterium sp. | reverse complement strand
ATCAGTTCCCGCATGTGCTGAAACGACCAGCGGTTGAGCGGCGGTTCCTGCCAATTCAGAAGTGTGACACGTCCCGCCGGGTCGGACGGGAACCCGGACATCAGCGGCACCTCGGGCATGGGAAGACCCTACCGCCGCAGCCCAGCGATCAGGCGGCGGACGTCACCCGGTAGACGTCGTAGACCCCTTCGACGTTGCGCACCGCGTTGAGGACGTGCCCCAGATGTTTGGGGTCGCCCATCTCGAAGGTGAAGCGGCTCACGGCCACCCGGTCATCAGAGGTGGTCACCGACGCAGACAGGATGTTCACCCGTTCGTCGGCGAGCACCCGGGTGACATCGGAGAGCAGCCGGTGCCGGTCGAGCGCCTCAACCTGGATGGCCACCAGGAACACCGAGGTCGCCGAGGGCGCCCACAGCACCTCGATGATGCGCTCGGACTGGTTCTGCAGATCGGAGGCGTTGGTGCAGTCGGTGCGGTGCACGCTGACGCCGCCGCCGCGAGTGACGAAGCCCATGATGTTGTCCCCGGGCACCGGGGTGCAGCACTTGGCCAGTTTGGTCAGCACGCCGGTCACCCCGGGAACCGCCACCCCGCTGTCATCGGTGCTGCGCTGACGCACCGGCATGGTGGCCGGGGTGGAGCGCTCGGCCAGTTCATCCTCGGCGCCGTCGGCTCCGCCGAGTTGGGCCAGCAGTCGCTGCACCACGTGCCGCGGTGAGACATGCCCCTCGCCGACGGCGGTGTAGAGCGCCGAGACGTCGCCGTAGCGCAGTTCGTGGGCCAGCGCGCTCATCGCGTCGGCGTTGACCAGCCGCTGCAGCGGCAGGCCGCCGCGGCGCACCTCGCGGGTGATTGAGTCCTTTCCGGCTTCCAGCGCCTCCTCGCGGCGCTCCTTGGCGAACCACTGCCGGATCTTGGCCTTGGCCCGCGGGGACACCACGAAGCCCTGCCAGTCCCGCGACGGTCCGGCGTTGGGCGCCTTGGAGGTGAAGACCTCGACCAGCTCACCGTTTTCCAGCTTGCGCTCCAGTGCCACCAGCCGGCCGTTGACCCGGGCTCCGATGCAGCGGTGCCCGACCTCGGTGTGCACGGCATAGGCGAAGTCCACCGGGGTCGAGCCGGTCGGAAGGGTGATCACATCGCCCTTGGGGGTGAAGACGAAGATCTCCTGCACCGCCAGGTCGTAACGCAGCGACTCGAGGAACTCCCCCGGGTCGGCCGCCTCCCGCTGCCAGTCCAGCAACTGGCGCATCCAGGCCATGTCGTCGATCTCGGCGGCGGCGTGCGGGTGCGGAATCCCGTTGCGGCCCTTGGCCTCCTTGTACCGCCAGTGCGAGGCGATGCCGTACTCGGCGGTGCGGTGCATCTCGCGGGTGCGGATCTGCACCTCCAGCGGTTTACCCTCTGGACCGACGACGGTGGTGTGCAACGACTGGTAGACCCCGAATCGGGGCTGGGCGATGTAGTCCTTGAATCGGCCGGGCATCGGCTGCCACAGCGAGTGCACCACGCCGACCGCGGCGTAGCAGTCGCGGATCTCGTCGCACAGGATCCGCACGCCGACGAGGTCGTGGATGTCGTCGAAGTCGCGGCCCTTGACGATCATCTTCTGGTAGATCGACCAGTAATGCTTGGGTCGGCCCTCCACCACCGCGGTGATCTTCATCGCGCTCAGCGCGGAGTTGATGTCGGCGCGCACCCGCGCCAGGTAGGTGTCGCGCGAGGGCGCCCGGTCGGCGACCAGTCGGACGATCTCCTCGTAGCGCTTGGGGTGCAGCACCGCGAAGGACAGATCCTCGAGTTCCCACTTCACCGTGGCCATACCCAGCCGATGCGCAAGGGGCGCAATCACTTCCAGCGTCTCGCGGGCCTTACGGGCCTGTTTCTCCGGCGGCAGGAAGCGGATCGTGCGCATGTTGTGCAGGCGGTCGGCCACCTTGATCACCAGCACCCGGGGGTCGCGTGCCATCGCGATGATCATCTTGCGGATGGTCTCGCCCTCGGCGGCGCTGCCCAGCACCACCTTGTCCAGCTTGGTGACGCCGTCCACCAGGTGGCCCACCTCGTCACCGAAATCGGCGGTCAGTGCAGCCAGGGTGTAGCCGGTGTCCTCGACGGTGTCATGCAGCAGGGCCGCGACCAGTGTGGTGGTGTCCATGCCGAGTTCGGCGAGGATGTTGGCCACCGCCAGCGGATGGGTGATGTAGGGATCCCCGGAGCGGCGCAGCTGGGTGGCGTGCTTGGCCTCGGCCACCTCGTAGGCACGCTGCAGAATGGACAGGTCGGCTTTGGGATAGATCGAGCGGTGCACCGCGATCAGCGGTTCGAGCACCGGGTTGGACGCGCCGCGCTGCGCGGTCATCCGCCGCGCGAGCCGGGCCCGCACCCGCCGCGAGGCGCTGCTGGTGGTCTTGAGGGTGTCCGGGTGCGGCGGCTCCGTGGTCGGCGGGTCGACGACGGGCATGGGCTGGCTCTCCTCTGCCATGCTCACCTCCGATCGACTTTTCCGAGGATATCGCCTCGCCGCCTCCCCGCGGTGGTGGTGGCGGCGGGTTACACGCGCTGCAGGCTGAGTACCGGCAGCCCGGCCAGCCGCTCGCGGCCGCCGAGGGCGACGATTTCGATGACCACCGCGGCCATGGTGACCACCGCACCGGCGGTCATCAGCAGGTCCCGGCTGGCCGCCAGGGTGCCCCCGGTGGCCAGCACATCGTCGATGATGGCGACCGTGCGCCCGGCCAGCGCGACCCCCTCGGCCGGGATTTCCAGCGCCGCCGTGCCGTACTCGAGGTCGTAGGTCCGGGTGATCACCGGCGGGGGCAGCTTGCCGGCTTTGCGGATGGCCAGCACGCCGACCCCGAGGCGCGCCGCGACCGCCCCGCCGAGCAGGAAGCCGCGGGCGTCGATCCCGGCGATCAGATCCGCACCCTCGACGACACCGGCCAGCGCGTCGGTCACCACCGCGAAAGCCCGGTCATCGGCCAGCACCGGGGTGAGGTCGCGAAACAGCACACCCGGCTGTGGGAAATCGGGAACCTGCCGGGTCAGCGCTGCGATGACGGCCGCGGGATCCGCTGCGCCCTCGGGCCCTAGGGTTCCAGCCGCCATCGGTCCATGTTCCAGCCCGCGCCCCACTTGGTCGGATTGGCCTCGACGGCGAACATCCGCTTGGAGGCCAACACGGTGCGCTCCTGGCGGTACAGCGGCAGGGTGGGCACGTCGGCCCACAGCATCGGCGCCGCATCCGCCAGCAGCCGGATCTGTTCCTTGGGGTCGGTGGTGATCACCAGCGCGGAGATGATCCCGTCGATTTGGGGGTTGGAGTAGCCGGGCAGATTGTTGCCGTTGCCGGTGAACAGGGCGTAGGCGTCCATCGCCGAGGATCCGCTGGAGCCGCTTCCGGTCGCGCCGCCGGTGCTGGCCAGCAGCGCGTCGATCTGGCCCTCCCGCAGGGTCTGCGGGCCGGTGGTGTCGGAGGTGGTGTCGATCACCGTGATACCGGCCACCGCGCAGGATTGCGCGATCGCCGCGATGGCGGCTGCCAGTCTCGGGTTCGGCGACTGGTAGCCGATGCGGACGCTCAGCGGCACGCCCTCGATGGCGGCCCGCGCAGCATCCGGGTTGGCCACCGCGAAGGCACCGCCCTCGGCGGCGGCCTCCGTGCCGGCGTAGGCGTCGTCGGTCACCGGGTTGAGACGGGTGTTGGCGATCGGCATCTCGACGTTGCGGGCGATCACATCGCGCGGCGTGCACAGCGCCAGGGCGCGCCGGGCCGCCGGAGTCGACAAGGCGCCGCGGGCGCCGAAGATCAGCTGTTCGATTCCGCCCGAGGGGATTTCGGTGCGGGCGTAGTCGTCAGGGGTGCTCAAGGTACCCGAGGATCCGGTGGCGACGTCGACGACGTGGAAGCTGCCGTTGTTGACCCGATCCTGCACCTCGACCCCGCGCGGCCACACCACGATCCGCTGGGTGACCGGCTTGGTACCCCACCACCGGTCGTTGGCGGTGAGTGCCACCGCGCCCTCGGCGAGCACCGAGTCGATCCGGTATGGGCCCGACGACGGGAACCGCTTGGTGTCGATGTCGGGTGTGAGCTCCCAGACGGTGTTCCACGCGTCGGCGATGCGTGACACCGCCGCGGGGTCGCCGCCGAGCAGTGTGGTGGTGACGTCGAGGCCTAGTTCATCGCCGATGACGTGGGAGGGCATCAGCGATGTCGCGGTGAACAACTGGTTGTAGTCGACGATGCCGCGGTTGGGCAGGAAGTTGACCCGTGCCCGCTTCTGCCCGGGCTGGCAGTCGATGCCGGCGATGTCGATGTAGCCGGCCTTGCTGGCCGCGTCGAATCCGGCGTACCGGCCGGACTGCGCCGCCCAGGTCAGCACCATGTCGTCACAGGTGATCGGTTTGCCGTCGGAGTAGACGGCGTTGTCGGCGATCTGGTAGTCGAGCATCAGCGGCTCACGGCCGATCACCGTCACCGACCCGAAGTCGTTGTCCGCCAGCACCTGTCCGTCGGGCCCGTGGAAGCCGAAGCCGGTGAGCACCCGGGCGAAAGCCTGCGGGCCGGCCGATGCGGCTCCGACGACGGTGTTGGTGTTGTAGGTGTTGAGCAGGCCGTCGACGGCGTAGTTGACCTGATCGGCGGCGCCGCCCGCGCATCCGCTCAGCGCGGTTGCGGCCACGACGAGGACCGCGGCCGCCGCCGCCTGGCGGCACCCCTGTGCCACGGCGACTAGGCCCGGCTACCGCGCTTGCCGGACGGTCGGTTCGGCCGCGCCGGCTGCGTGGTGCCGTCAGGGATGAGCGAGGCCTCGGCCTCGACGTCGGGAAGTTCACCGGCAGCGGCCTGCTTGCGCCGCTTGAGCACCTTGCGGGTGTGGTTGCGCACCACCTCGGTGCGCTCGCGCAGGGTCACCAGCAGTGGTGTGGCGAAGAAGATGGACGAGAAGCTGCCGACCAGGATGCCGACCATCTGTACCAGGGCGAGGTCTTTGAGAGTGCCCACGCCCAGCAACCACACCGCCACGATCATCAGCGAGACGATCGGCATGATCGAGATGATGCTGGTGTTGATCGAGCGCATGAAGGACTGGTTGATGGCAAGGTTCGCCTGTTCGGCGAAGGTGCGCCGGGTGGTGTGTTCGAAGCCCTTGGTGTTCTCCGACACCTTGTCGAAAATGATCACGGTGTCATAAAGCGAATATCCGAGGATGGTGAGCAGCCCGATAACGGTGGCCGGGGTGACCTCGAAACCCACCAGGGAGTACACGCCGGCTGTGACTGTGACGTCGAAGAACAATGCCGCCAGCGCCGAGAGCGCCATGTATCTCTCGTAGCGCAGGGTGATGTAGATGGTCACCAGGACCAAGAACACCACCAGTGCGATGAGCGCCTTCTTGGTGATCTGACCGCCCCAGGTCTCCGAGACCGCCGAATCGCTGATGGCCTGCTTAGTGGGTTGGCCGTCAAGGCCCTTGGGCTGGAATTGCTCAAAGAGTGCGACGCGCAGTTTCTCGGTCTGGTCGTTGTCCAGTGCGGCCGAGCGGATCTGCACCGTGGAGGTAGCCCCGTTTCCGACGATCACCACGGCTTCGGGAGCGACGCCCATGGCCTCGGTGAAGGTCTCCTCCACCTGGCTGACGCTCGCCTGGCCGGTGGCGCCTTCCCGCGGGAACGACACCTTGGTGCCGCCTTCGAAGTCGATGCCGAAGGTGAACCCCTTGAGCACGATGCTGGCGATGGCCGCCAGGAGGATCACCCCGGTGACCGTGAACCACAGCTTGCGCCGGCCCACGACCTCGAAGCCGCCGGTGCCGGTGAACAGCTTGTTGAAGAAGCCGTGCTTGGGCGCGGTCGCATCCGCGGTTGCGGTGTCGAGCGCGACGTCGTCGGTGTCGGTCACGGTCTAACCCCGTCCTGTCGTGGCCGCTTCGGCGGCTTGGCCCGCGGCCCGGCGCTCCCGTGCGATCTGCTGCACCGCGCCCAGCCCGTTGAGGGTGGGTCTGGCGAACAGCGTCGTCTTGGAGGCCAGGTACACCAGCGGCCAGGTGATCAGGAACACCACGGCGGTGTCGAGCAGGGCGCTCAGTCCGAGGGTGAACGCGAAGCCCTTCACCTGGCCCACGGCAAGCACGTAGAGCACCGCCGCGGCCAGGAACACCACCGTGTTGCCCGACAGGATCGTCGTGCGGCCACGGGCCCAGCCGCGAGGCACCGCAGACCGGAACGAGCGGCCATCACGGATCTCGTCCTTGATGCGCTCGAAGAACACCACGAACGAGTCCGCCGTGGTGCCGATACCGATGATCAGACCGGCGATACCCGCCAGGTCCAGGGTGTAGTTGATGTAGCGGCCGAGCAGCACCAGGATTCCGTAAATCGTGATGCCGGACATGGCGAGCGAGATCAGCGTCAGGGTGCCCAGTAGCCGGTAATACAGCAGCGAATACAGCAGCACCGCGATCAGACCGATGCCACCGGCGATCAGACCTGCCTTGAGCGACGCCAATCCCAATGTGGCCGAAACGGTTTCGGCTTCCGATGACTCGAACGACAGCGGCAGGGAGCCGTACTTGAGCACGTTGGCCAGTTCGCGGGCGCTCTCCGGGGTGAAGCCCGGATCGCCGCCGCTGATCTCGGTGAGCCCACCGGGGATCGGCTCAATGATCCGCGGCGCGCTGACCACCTGCGAGTCGAGCGTGAACGCGGTGGCGGTACCGGTGTTGGCGGCGGTCCAGTCCGCCCAGGTCCTGGCGGCGTCATCCTTGAACGACAGGTTGACCACCCACATCGCCTTCTGCGAGTTGAAGCTGGCCGAGGCGTCCTTGATCTGATCACCACTGATGATCGACTTATCCAGGATGTAGACGTACTTCTTGTCCTGCGAGCAGGTCACCAAGGGCAGATCGGGGTCGTCATTGCCGGCCAGGAAGTCCTCCTCGCCGCAGCGTCCGGCCACGTACTGCACCGCGACCACCAGCAGCGCCTGATTGTTGCTCTGGCGCAGTTCCTTCTCGAACTTGATCCGCGCGACGAGGTCCTTGCGCGGGTCCGGCGGCCCCGGCGGCGGGGTTTGCTGGCCGGGGCCGGGCGCGGGGGCGCCGGTGGCCGGCGGCACCGGCGGTGTGGGTGACGGCGTGGGCTCCTGCGGGAACGGCCGCGGCTGCGGAGCCGGACTGGCAGGAGGCGCGGGAGTGGCCGGAGCGGGCGCGGGGGCACCAGCGGGCGGTGCTCCCGCGGGCGGCGGTGCGCCCGGTGCTCCCGCGGGCGGCGGTGCGCCCGGTGCGCCCGGTGGTGCGGCGTTCGGGGTGCCGTCCGGTTTCTTGGTGACCGCCTCGACCGGGATGGGCTGGCCGACGACCGGCCGGATATAGAGCCGGGCGGTCTGTCCGAGGCTTCGGGCCTGGGTGCCATCGTTCCCGGGCACCGTGATGACCAGGTTGTCACCGTCGATGACCACCTCGGAGCCAGATACGCCGAGGCCGTTGACGCGGGCGGCGATGATCTGCTGCGCCTGGTCGAGCGCCTCGCGGGTGGGCTTGGAGCCGTCCGGGGTACGGGCGGTCAGCGTGACACGGGTGCCGCCCTGCAGGTCGATACCCAGCTTGGGAGACGCCTGCTTGTCGCCGGTCAGGAACACCAGCAGGTAGACACCGATCATCGCGGCGAAGAACACCGCCATATAGCGGTACGGCTGCACCGGCGCAGGTGACGATGCCACGTTGTCGATTCTCCTCGTTGTCTTCGGTTTGCTACTGCGCTCTGAAGCCGCGATCGTCGCGGAAAGTCGTGTGCGCTCTGCCGAAAGGGTACGGGTCGTGCCCGGTAACGATGGCACCCAGGCCCGAAGCC
>JBFYOQ010000136.1:0-22742 GCA_041303735.1 Mycobacterium sp. | reverse complement strand
TCCGGTCATCCGGGGGGATGCCCTGGGCCAGCAGATTCGGGTCCACCGGATAGGGGCCCAGCACATGCTGGCGCATCGCCAGCGGCTCGAAGGGCTTGTCGCTCTCGCAGATCTCCACGGTGGGGGCGCGTTTACCCGGCTGGCCCATACATGGGTAGTTGCGCGCGCCGCGCACCGCGATCGGCGAGTCCTGCGGCAGCTTGCAGTAGAGGCCGTCGGGTGTGTCGACATCGGAGAGGTCCGCCGGCGAGCGCCACGAAGAGGGCGGCAGGAAGCCGACGGTGCAGGCCGGCGGGTCGTTGAGGGTGAGGGTGAAGTCGCCCTGGGTGTAGCCGGTCGGGTTGTTGCTCGGCAGGCCGACAGCCTGGACCGAGGCGATGAACGGCGGCAGCAGCACCAGCAACTGCTCAAGCGACGCGTTGTAGGTGACGCCGATGCGTCCCACCGTGGTGAGGTTGGCCAGTAGCACCGGCAGCGTCGGCTTGACCTGATTCAGCAGCCTCGACGCCTCGTCGAGCGCACCGGGACCGTTCTGCAGCACCCCGCGCAGCTGCGGGTCGTTGGTGGCCAGCTGTCCGGTGAACCCGGCCAGGCTGCGTGCCCAGATGCGCAGCGCGTCGGCCGATACCGCCTGACCCTCCAGCAGCGGCAGGCCGTCGTCGATGAGGGCACGGGCTCGATCGCCCACCTTGTCGAGGTCAGCGGCCACCGTCGAGGTGGACTCCAGCAGTGTCGTCAGATCGTCGCCGGCGCCGTTGAGCCCCTTGAAGGACTCGTCGAGCAACTGCGACAACTTCTCCTTGGGGATGCTGTCGAGCAGCACGCTGATCTGATCGAGCATCGGCCCGACCTTCTGCGGCACGGTGGTGTCCTTGGTCGTGATCACCGAACCATTGCGCAGGTACGGACCGGAGTCGGTGCGCGGCAGCAGATCGACGTACTGCTCGCCCACGGCGGAGACGCTGAGCACACTGGCCTGCAGGTCGGCCGGGATCTTCGGCGACGTCGACAGCGACAGGGTGGCCTCGGCGCCCGACCGGGTGGCCCGCACATCGGTGACCTTGCCGATCTGCACACCGCGGTAGGTGACGTTGGAGAACCGGTAGAGCCCACCGGTTCTCGGCAACTCCACCTTCACCGTCATCCGGCCGATGCCGAGCAGCGTCGGCAGCTGCATGTAGACCAGCACCATCGCCAGCACACCCACAATGGAGGCGATGGTGAAGATGATCAGCTGGTTACGAACGAACCGGGTCAGCATCAGTTGCCCCCTTGATCAGGTCCGGCGGGCGGCCCCGGTAGCGGCCCCGGCAGATGCTGCTCACCATCGGCGACCGAGAGCCCGTCCGGTCCCACCGCACCGGTACCACCGCCCAGCTCCGACATGGTCTCCTCGGAGACTGGGCCCACCAGTTCCGGGATCGACGCGACTTCCTTGGGCGGTGGGCTGAACGGCGCGTTCATGGGGTCGTAGGTGTAGGTGGCGTACCACGGATCACCGGGTGCGGGAACGAGTTTCGCGCCCTCCTGGCCCCAGCTGGTGCCGAGGAACAGCGTCTTCTTCAGCCGCGGGACGGTGAAGTCGAAGATGATGAACTGGTTGAGGTAGTCGCCGCGGATCGCCCGGTCGATGGTGGACTGCCCGTACGGGAACGCGGTGAAGTACGACAGCGCCTTGACCAGATCGGGGCCCACGTCGGCAATGGAGCGCAGGGTCGGCTCTAGATTACGGAGGTTGCGCACCAGGTCGGCCTGGGTCTCGTTGACGACCTCGCCTGCCAGACCGCTGAAGGTGCCGAGCTTCTCCAGGGCCGCCGTCAGGCGGGGACGCTCGGCCACCAGCACGTCGAGCGCCGGGGGAATCCGGTCGAGCGCACGCGTGAGCACATCACGCTGTCCGGCGAAGGTTCCGGCCAGCCGATTCAGCGACACCACCGTGGCGTTGATGCTGTCGCGCTGGGTGGCGAGCACACCGATGAAGTCATTGAGCTGTGTCAACAGGTCCCGGATCTGTGGCTCGCGGCCGTTGAACGCGTTGTTGAGTTCGCGCACGATGTCGCCGAGTTGGCCCACGCCGCCGCCGTTGATCACCACCGACAGCGCCGACAGCGTCTGCTCGGTGGACGGGTAGGTCGAGCTTTTGTTCAGCCCGAGGGTGGCCCCCGGCGACAGCCGACCGCTCGGGGATTGACCCAGCGGCGGGTTGAGCGCGAGGTGCATCGAGCCCAGC
Organism: Mycobacterium sp.; assembly: GCA_041303735.1. Classification (GTDB taxonomy): domain Bacteria; phylum Actinomycetota; class Actinomycetes; order Mycobacteriales; family Mycobacteriaceae; genus Mycobacterium. The sequence continues at coordinate 20,512 of JBFYOQ010000136.1, read as the reverse complement.
AGGCTGGTCTGCCCCACCGCCGCCACCGCATTCGCCGGAATGACCACGCCGGGCTTGACTGAGATCTCGACATCGGCGTGCCAGTCGCGCACCGTCATCGAACCAACGCTGCCCACCACCACATCACCGATCAGCACCGGCGAATTGGGTTCCAGGGTGCTGACGTTGGCCAACTCGACGCGATACTTCGTGGCGTCCGGACCGCGGCCCACCGCCCCGGGCAGCGCCAGCGAATTGACCCCGCCGAACGAGCACCCGGTACCCAGGACTGCCACGCAGCAGGCCATCACGGAGATACTGCGCAACCGGAGGTTCATCATGGTGCACCCGGCTGACCGGCCTGCGGCCCCGGCGGCGGTGACTCCGCCGGCAATAACAGGTCCTGAAGGTTCGACGGCGGCTGGCCGACCTGCGCCCGCGGTACACCGGGTGGGATCGGAGCACCCGGATACAGCGCCGGCTGCGGGTCGGCCGGAACACCGTTGGGGGTGTAGGCCCCCCGCTGGCCGCCGGGCGGGTCGCCCCAGCCGGCCGGCGGCGGAACGTCGCCGTTGAGTCCGGTGTAGGCCGAGATCGACGGCGCGGGCTCCGGCGGCTGGGTGACCCCACCGCCGCCCGGGGCCAGGGCGGGGTCGGAGTAGATCAGGTTCCACGGGCTCGGCGACTTGCCCAGATAGGCGTTGAACGGGACCGGCAGATAGTTGAAGTTCAGCAGCCGCAGCGCCGGGCCGAGGTACTGCGAGCACAGTTTGCCGGTCTCCCCGGCGGTGGCGTTCTCCAGAGCGCCGATGGCCGCGCACACCACCTGCACCGGATTGGAGAAGTTGTGCAGCGCGAAACCGCCGAGCGCGCTCTGGATGTCCGGGTTGTAGATGTTGTAGCTGTTGCCGATCGCGTTCGGCGCGACGTGCAGCAGGTTCTTCAGCGCCACCTGGTTATCGCTGAGGTTGCGCACCACGTCGCCCAGGCGGTCCACCTGCTCGGAGACCTGATTTCGGCTGCCGGCCACGAATCGTTTGACGTCCACCACCGCGCTGGACAGGTTCGTCAGCGCACCGTCGAGATCCGACCGGCTGCCGTCGAGCACGCTGGACACCGTCGCCAGGCGGTCCTGGAATGACACGATCTGGGCGTTGCTGTCACGCAGAACCGTGACGAAGGTCTGCAGGTTGGCGATCACATCGACGATATTGCCGCTGCCGTCGGCGAGGATCCGGCTCAGCCCGGAGAGCTGCTTGATGGTTTCCCGCAGCTTGTCCCCGTTGCCGTCGAGCGCGTCGGCGGTGCTCTCGATGAAACGCCCCACCGAGGTCCGCGACACCGTGCTGCTCGGGCCGAGATCCGTTGCCAGCCGGGTCAACTGGGCCTTGACCTCGTCCCACTCGATCGGCACCGCCGTGCGGTCGGTGTCGATCACCGCACCGTCGCGCATGGTGGGCCCGCTGGGCGCCTCGTCGGATCCGTAGGCGGGGGCCAGCTGCACATAGCGCGACCCCACCAGGTTCTGCGACACGATGACCGCTTTGGCATCGGCCGGGATCGGCACATCGCGATCGACTCGCAGCGTCATCATCGCCTTGGTGCCCCGCGGGTCGATCGACTTGATGGTGCCCACCTTGACGCCCGCCACCCGCACATCGTCGCCCGGGTAGATGGCGGTAGCGCTGGTGAAGTAGGCGGTGATGGTGGTGGGCTTGAGTACGGTGTTGCGCACCAGCAGCACCGCCCCGGCGCCGACCAGCAGGGTGAGCAGCACGGCGGTGACCGCGGTGACCCGCTTACGCGATGTCATGGCTGCCCCCAGCGCTCATAGGGTTGCGGAACCCCGTTGTAGGGGAACGGGATCTCGGCCCGCGGGCCGGCGTTGTCCGGTGGCTGCCCGGCATCGGTGCCGCGGCGGAAGCCCAGTGCGTAGTCGAAGAACGGCTGCAGGGTCTGCGCCGGGTTCAGGTTGGCGACGAATGCGTTGTAGAAGAAGCCGTTGTTGACCGCTTCGGCCTGGGTCACCTGGAACTTCGCCAGACCGGCCATCGCCTTGCCGATGTTGTCGTTGTTGCGCTGCAGCATCTCGGTCACCGAGTTCAGCTTCTCCAGCGCCGGCGCCAACTCAGCCTCGTTGTCGGCCACCAGACCGGAGAGCTGCTGAGACAGCGCCGAGGTGTTGGCCAGCAGGTTGACGATGGCGTAACGGCGCTGTTCGAGGACACCGAGCAGTTCGTTGGCGTTGAGGATCAGGGTGTTCACCTGCTGGCTGCGCTCGGACAGGATCGCGGTGACCTGCGAGGCGCTCTTGAGCAGCCCGCTGAGCGACTCGTTGCGCTCGTTGAGTGCCTTGGAGATCCGGCTGATGCCCTCGAAGGTGGGCGAGAGTTGCGGAGCCAGCCGGTCGATCGTGGTCGACAGCGTGTCCAGCGACTGGTTGAGCGCCTGGGTGTCGGTGTCGCGGGTGTTGGCGGTGAACTCACTGAGCGCATCCGAGAGCGAATACGGCGCTCCTGTCCGCGACAGCGGGATCACATCGGAGGACCGCAGCGTGCCCTGACCACTGGACTCCAGGGTCAGCAGGCGCTGGCCCAGCAGGGTCCCGGTGCGGATGTGGGCGGTGGTGTCGGCCCCGAGGCGCACCTTGCCGTTCACCATGAAGGTCACTAGCACCCGGCCCTTCTCCAGTGCCACGTCGGAGACACTGCCCACGGTGACCCCGGACACCTTGACGTCATTGCCCGATGCGAGGCCGCCGGCTTCGGTGAACAGAGCCTGATGGCGGATCGACGTCGCCAGGGTCCACAGCCGCTGCGGCTGCAGGCCCACGGAGATCACCAGCACGATGACGACGATGCCGATGATTCCGGACCGGATGAGATTAGAACCGCGGTATTTCAGCATTAGGGCTCTGCACACCTCCCCGTGTGCTGCATCAACCAGGGGAAGTAGGCGGTGCGGCCCTGAAGGTCGGTGACCCGGAACGACATTCCGCACAGGTACTGGTTGATCCAGCTTCCGTAGGAGCCCAGCCGTACCAGCTTGCGGTAGTTTTTCGGCGCCTTCTGCAACGCGATGTCGAGGGTCGCCTTGTCATCGTCGAGGATCGGAGCAAGCCGGGCGAGCTGGTCGACGGTGCCCGCCAGCGGCGCGCGGGCCTCGGTGAGCAGGTCGGTCAGCGACGCGCTACCGGCGTCGAGTGCGGTGATCGCGTCGCCGATCGGATCCTTGTCCTGGGCCAGCCCGGTGACGAGTTTCTCCAGCCGATCAACCGTGCCGGAGAACTTGTCGCCGTCGACGGCGATGGTGGCCAGCACCGTGTTGAGGTTGTCGACCAGCTGCTGCACGGTCTGACTGTTGTCGGCGAGTGCATTGGAGAAGGCGGAGGTCTTGGAGAAAAGCGACTCCAGGTTGCCGTCCTGGCCCTGCAGGATCGAGATGAGCGAGTTGGTGAGCCCGTTGACCGCCTGCGGATTGAGGCCCTGCACAAAGGGTTTCAGGCCACCGAGCAATAGGTCGAGGTCCAGCGCCGCTTCGGTGCGATCGGCGGGGATCACCGAACCCGGCGGTGCGATATCGGTCGACCCCGGGCTGTCCAGCAGTTCGAGGTACCGGTCGCCGACGAGGTTGAGGTAGCGCACCGCGGCCTTGGTGCCCGAGGTGAGCGCGATGCCGTCATCGGCGGCGAAGCCCACGACAACGCTGTTGTCCGGTTGCAGTTTCACACTGCTGACCGAACCGACCCGCACGCCGGCGACCTTCACCGCGTCGCCCGACTTCAGGCTGGAGGCGTCGGCGAAGATCGCGGAGTATTTACTCTCCGCGCCGCCGCGGTACTGCCCGAAGATGGCGAACAGCGCGAAGGTCACCATCAGCATCACCGCAGCGAAGATGCCGACCTTGATCGAGGTACTGCGCAGTGACCTCATCCCCCCGGCTGACCAATCTGCGCGGAGTTGCGCGGCGGGCCGGCCAGCGGGCCGAACAGTGCCTGCTTGAGGCCGTCGGAGTTGAGCAGGATGCCCTGATTGCCGTACTGCGCCTGGTTGGCCCCGATGTCGGTCACCACATACGGCGGACGCACCTCATATCCGACGTTGGGCAGGTCCGTGCACTGCGGACCGCCCTTGGCCGCGACCTTGGGCAGGTTGTCCGGGTAGCGGTAGCGCTCACGGCCGAGGAAGAAGCCCTGCAGCAGGACGGCGCCGGGAACCGACAGGCCGGGGCCCATGGCCAGCGGCAGCAGACCGGCCAGACCGCAGGTGAGAGCCGGGTTGTACTTGTTGGTCAGATCGGTGGTGGGCGCCAGCAGGCGCACGGCATCGGTGAGGTTCGCACGGTTCTCCGCGATCACCTCGGTGCCGATGTCGGCCAATCCGATCGCGCTGACCAACAGCGCATCGAGGCTGGCCTGCTCGTCGACGACAGTGCCGCTGATGCGCGCGGTGTTGTCGATCGTGGCCAGCAGATCACCAGATGCGTCGCCGAAGGCGTCGAACACCGTCGGGGAGATCGCCAGGACCGAGTTCAGGTTCTCCAGTGCCGGGTTGAGTTTGATCAGCGCGCTGTCGAGGTCGACCAGGGACTGGCCGAACTTGTCGCCCCGGCCGTTGAGCGATTTCGCGAACGCGCCCAGGGTCTGGTTCAGCTTGGCGGGTTCGACCTTGGAGAGCACCGACACCAACTGCTCGAAAACGGTGTTGAGTTCGACGGTCACGTTGTCGCCGCCGGCGATCACCGTGCCGGCCCGCAACGAGTCGGGTGACGGTGCGGCGGGTGAGACGAGTTCGACGAACTTCGAGCCGAACACCGTCGAGGAGGTGATCTCGGCACTGACGTTGGCCGGAATCACGTCCACCGATGCGGGGTCGATGGCCAGGTGCAGAGCCGCGCCGCCATCGGGCAGCGCCTCGATGGATTCCACCTTTCCGACCTGGGCGCCGTTGAGTTTGACCTTCGCGTCCGGGTTCATCACCAGACCCGCGCGGTCGGCCAGCACCGTGACCGGAACGCTTCTCGTGAAGCTGTCCTGGAACAGCGCGATGGCCACGGCGACGATGGCGGCCAGTGCGATCACTGTCAGCAGGCCGGCCAGCGGGCGGGCAGAACTTCGGTTCACTCCCACTCCCCTAGCCGGCCAGGTTGAAGTTGCCGTTGGAACCGTAGATCGCCAGGGAGACAAGCAATGTCACCGACACGACCACGATCAGGGAGGTTCGCACCGCGTTGCCCACCGCAACGCCCACACCCGAGGGGCCGCCGCTGGCGAAGTACCCGTAGTAGGTGTGTATCAACAAAATGGTTATCGCCATCAACACCGCCTGCAGGAATGACCACAGCAGGTCCAGCGGGTTGAGGAAGGTGGTGAAGTAATGGTTGTACAGGCCACCGGACTGACCGAACAGCACCGTTGTGACGAACTCGCTGGCCAGAAACGACAGGATGACCGCGATCGAGTACAGCGGAGTGATGGCGATCATCCCGGCCGCCAACCGGGTTGACACCAGGTACTCCACCGGCCGGATGCCCATCGACTCCAGGGCGTCGATCTCCTCGTTGATCCGCATGGCGCCCAGCTGAGCGGTCACACCCGCGCCGAACGTCGCGGCCAGACCGATGCCGGCCACCACCGGCGCGGAGATGCGGACGTTGATGAACGCGGCCAGGAACCCGGTGAGCGCCTCGATGCCGATGTTGCCCAGCGAGGAATACCCCTGCACCGCCAGTGTGCCGCCGGCGGCCAGGGTGAGGAAGCCGACGATGGCGACGGTGCCGCCGATCATTGCCAGTGTGCCTGCGCCCATGCTGATCTCGGCGATCAGCCGGATGACCTCTTTGCGGTAGCGCACTAGCGCGTGCGGCACACCGGCGATCGCTTTGGCGAAGAACAGGGTCTGGTCGCCGATGCCGCCGAAGAAGCCCACCGGTCGGCGCAACTCGCGGAACAGCCGCGGGTAGTTCGTCCGCAAAATCGTCATCGTTCCCACGGCATCATCCTGTCGTCAGCCGGATGCCGATGGCGGTGACTACCACGTTGACCACGAACAATGCCATAAAGGCGTAGACCACCGTCTCGTTGACCGCGTTGCCCACCGCCTTGGCGCCGCCACCGGAGATCATCAGGCCGCGGTAGCACGCCACCAGGCCGGCGATCAGACCGAACAGCGCGGCCTTCACACAGGAGATGATCACTTCCGGGGTACCGGTGAGCAGGGTGATGCCGGCGGCGAACGCGCCGGGGTTCACATCTTGGACGAACACCGAGAACATGTAGCCGCCCAGGATGCCGATGATGACCACCAGCGAGTTGAGCAGCAGCGCGACCAGACCCGAGGCCAGCATCCGCGGGGTGACCAGCCGCTGCACCGGGTTGATCCCGAGGACTTCCATCGCGGCGATCTCGTCGCGGATGGTGCGCGAGCCGAGGTCCGCGCACATCGCGGTCGCACCGGCGCCGGCGACGATGAGCACCGTCACCAGCGGTCCGACCTGGGTGACCGCACCGAAAGCCGCGCCCGCGCCGGACAGATCGGCCGCGCCGAGCTCACGCAGCAGGATGTTGAGGGTGAAGCTCACCAGAACCGTGAACGGGATGGCCACCAGCAGCGTCGGCGCCAGGGACACCCGAGCGACGAACCAGAACTGCTCGAGGAACTCGCGCCACTGGAAAGGCCGCTGGAAGACGTAGCGGACGGCGTCGGCTGACATCGCGAACAGACCGCCGATGGCCTCCATCGGGCCCGACACGCCTTTGCTCAGGGCGATTCCCGGAGACCAGCGATCCGCCGCTCGATTCGCCATGGGGTTGGGCGCTCTCCCTGCTCGACGTGTGGTCCCCCGACCGCTCCGCGCAATCTATGCGATGAATCAACCCAGCGGGTGCAAACGGGCCAGCCACGTAACAGGCCATCAGTCGCACTTGGCATTGTTCACAACCTGGCATCGGTCACAATGAGCGCGCCCCCTAGCACAGGAGAACCCGCATGACGTCCCAGCGGTACAGCGATCGCCGTGTCCTCATCACCGGAGCCGGCTCAGGGATCGGCCAGGCCTGCGCCCTGCGCATTCTGGACGAGGGTGGCCGGGTCGTGGCGGCCGATGTCAGCGACGCAGGACTGGCCGACACCGCCACCAAAGCCGGCGCGGCCGGCGACCGGTTGAGCACCGTGGTCATAGACGTCGGCTCCGAGGACTCAGTCACCGCCGGGGTGCGCCAGGCGTGTGACACCCTCGGCGGCCTGGACACCCTGGTCAACGTCGCGGGCATCCTGCGTTCGGCGCACTTCGCGGACACCTCCCTGGCCGATTTCGAACAGGTGCTGCGGGTCAACCTGGTGGGCACCTTCCTGGTGACCCGTGAGGCGCTGCCGGCGTTGCGGGCGGGCAACTTCCCGGCGGTGGTGAATTTCGCCTCCACTTCGGCGACCTTCGCCCACCCGTACATGTCGGCCTATGCCGCCTCCAAGGGGGGCGTGCTGGCGATGACGCACGCGCTGGCCGCCGAGTTCGGCAGGGAGGGCATCCGGTTCAACTCCGTGCAGCCCGGGTCCATCTCCTCGGGCATGACCGACGGGACCGGCGAGTCCCGCCAGAGCGTGGGCCCCGGGCTGCCCGATGACGCCAACTACAAGCTCTTCGACCGGGTCGCGCCGCTGCTGCGACTGCCCGAGCGCAAGATCTTCGCCGATCCCGACGCCGTAGCGGCGGTGGTGGCCATGCTCGGCAGCCCCGAGGCGTTCTTCATCACCGGCACCGAGGTCCGCATCGACGGCGGGGCCCACACCTGATTCGACACCCGGGCGACACCGAATGTGTTGCGATGATGCGGACGTCGGCCTAGGTTTACCCGACCAGGCTTAGGAGGGGTTCTGACCGAGACCGGCGCAGTGGCCGCCCAGGAGACCGCCAGTTCCGCACGCGCCGACACCCGTGCGGTCGTCGAGATAGACCATGTGACGAAACGGTTCGACGACTACGTCGCGGTGCTCGACGCCGACTTCACCATCGGCGCCGGGGAATTCTTCTCCATGCTCGGACCGTCGGGCTGCGGCAAGACCACCACGCTACGAATGATCGCCGGCTTCGAGACCCCCACCTCCGGGGCCATCCGGCTCGAGGGCGTCGACGTCTCCCGGGTGCCACCGCACAAGCGCAACGTCAACACCGTCTTCCAGCACTACGCGCTGTTCCCGCACATGACCGTGTGGGACAACGTCGCCTACGGGCCACGTAGCCAGCGCAAGGACAAATCGGCGATCAAGAAGAGCGTCGACGAGATGCTCGACATCGTGCGGCTCACCGACTTCGCACTGCGCAAGCCCGCCCAACTCTCCGGCGGCCAGCAGCAGCGTGTCGCGCTGGCCCGCGCGTTGGTGAACTACCCCAGCGCGCTGCTGCTCGACGAGCCGCTGGGCGCACTGGATCTCAAACTGCGCCACGTGATGCAGTTCGAGCTCAAGCGAATCCAGCGCGAGGTCGGCATCACCTTCGTCTATGTGACGCACGACCAGGAGGAGGCGCTGACGATGAGTGACCGCATCGCGGTCATGAACGCCGGCAACGTCGAGCAGATCGGCACACCCACCGAGATCTACGACCGTCCGGCCAGCGTGTTCGTCGCCGGCTTCATCGGTCAGGCGAATCTGTGGCACGGCCGCCAGACCGGCCGGGCCAACCGCGACTACGTCGAGGTCGACATGCTGGGCACCACGCTGCGCGCCCGGCCCGGCGACACCACGATCGAACCGGGCGGCCGGGCCACCCTGATGGTGCGGCCCGAACGGGTGCGCGTCTCGATCGACCGCCCCGCCGGCCTGGACACCGGCGCGGTGGCCGCCGTGCAGGCGACGGTGACCGATCTGGTGTTCCAGGGCCCGGTGGTCCGGCTGTCGCTGGCCGGGGCCGACGGGTCCGCCATCGTCGCCCACATCGGCGCGGAGCAGGATCTGCCAATGCTGCGCCCCGGCGACCAGGTCTTCGTGTGCTGGTCCCCGGACGCCTCGCTGGTGCTCCCGGCCGCCGATATCCCCACCGCGCAAGACCTCGAGGACATGCTCGACGAATCTCCAGACCCTCTGTAGAAGAAGACCCTTGCAGAAGAAAGGCACCCCCATGGCAGAGATCGATCCCCGCGTGATCGCACAGATGGCGTCCCGACGGCGGTTCATCGGTGGTGGCGCCGCCGCAGCGGCCGCCCTCATTCTCGGACCGTCGTTCCTGGCCGCGTGCAGCTCCGGCGAGAAGTCGGGATCCGGCGGTTCCGGGGCGGCGTCCGCACCCGCCGATGACGGCAGCCCGGCCAGCGGCAAGCTGCGCATCTCCAACTGGCCGCTCTATATGGCCGACGGCTTCGTCGCAGGCTTCCAGACCGCCACCGGACTGGTGGTCGATTACAAAGAGGACTTCAACGACAACGAGGAGTGGTTCGCCAAGAACAAGGAGCCGCTGAGCCGCAAGCAGGACATCGGCGCCGACCTGGTGGTGCCCACGCAGTTCATGGCCGCCCGCCTGGCCGGCCTGGGCTGGCTCAACCCGATCAGCGACGCCCGCTGGACCAATAAGGGGAACCTGCGCACCGACCTGCTGGACAACAAGTCCGACCCGGGCCGAAAGTTCAGCGCACCGTACATGTCGGGCATGGTGGGCCTGGCCTACAACCGGGCGGCCACCGGGCGCGACATCACGAAGATCGACGATCTGTGGGACCCCGCCTTCAAGGGCAAGGTGAGCCTGTTCAGCGATACCCAGGACGGGCTGGGCATGCTGATGATGTCCCAGAACGGTTCTCCGGAGGAGCCGACGATCGAGAGCGTGCGCAAGGCCGTCGACCTGGTCAGGGAGCAGAAGGACAAAGGCCAGATCCGGCGGTTCACCGGCAACGACTACGCCGACGACCTGGCCGCCGGCAATACCGTGATCGCACAGGCGTACTCCGGCGACGTGGTGCAACTGCAGGCCGACAACCCGGACCTGCAGTTCATCGTGCCGGAGTCGGGCAGCACCACCTTCCTGGACACCATGGTGATCCCCTACACCACGCAGAACCAGAAGGCCGCCGAGGAGTGGATCAACTATGTCTACGACCGGGCCAACTACGCCACGCTGATCGCCTTCACCCAGTACGTCCCGGTGCTCAGCGATATGACCGCCGAACTCGACAGAATCGACCCGAAACTGGGCGCCAACCCGCTGATCAACCCGTCGAAGGAGACACTGGCGAGACTGAAGGCATGGGCACCGCTGACCGACGAGCAGACCCAGGAATTCAACAAGGCCTATGCCGACGTCACCGGCGGCTAAGTCGATGGCCGTTCTCTAATGGCTGGTGTAGCCAGCAGCAACCGGCAGCGCAGCAGGATCGCGCCGTATCTGATGATCCTGCCTGCGCTGGCCTACCTCGGCGTGTTCTACGTCGTGCCGTTCGTCTCGCTGCTGCGCACCTCGCTGTCGACGATGGGCGGCTCGATCTACCTGCCGAAGTTGACCTTCGCCTGGGAGTTCAGCAACTACGCCCGCGCGCTGACCGAGTACTCCGAGCAGATCCTGCGCTCGTTCGGCTACGCGTTCAGTGCGACGGTGCTGTGTCTGCTGCTGGCTTTCCCGCTGGCCTATGTGATCGCGTTCAAGGCCGGCCGGTACAAGAACCTGCTGCTGGGCTTGGTGATCCTGCCGTTCTTCGTGACGTTCTTGATCCGCACCATCGCCTGGAAGACGATTCTCGCCGATAACGGATGGGTGGTCAGCGCACTGGGATCGGTGGGACTGCTGCCCAGTGACGGACGGCTGCTGTCGACGAGTTGGGCGGTGATCGGCGGGCTGACCTACAACTGGATCATCTTCATGATCCTGCCGTTGTACGTCAGCCTGGAGAAGATCGATCCGCGACTCTTGGAGGCCTCCCGCGACCTGTACGGCACCAACCGGCGGATGTTCGGAAAGGTGATCCTGCCGCTGGCCATGCCCGGCGTGCTGGCGGGCAGCCTGCTGGTCTTCATCCCGTCAGTGGGCGATTTCATCAACGCCGACTACCTGGGCAGTACCAAGACGACGATGATCGGCAATGTCATCCAGAAGCAGTTCCTGGTGGTCAAGGACTACCCGGTGGCCGCGGCGATGAGCTTCGTGCTGATGGCGATCATCCTGGTGGGCGTGCTGCTCTACACCCGTGCACTGGGCACCGAGGACTTGGTGTGATGACGGTCGCGGCGACCACGACACTCACCAAGCCTGGACGCAACTTCCCGGGCACCTTCAAGCTCGGCGACGTCGCCCTGCGCATCGCCGCCGGGTTGACGCTGCTGTTCCTGTTCCTGCCGATCCTGGTGATCATCGTCTTCTCGTTCAACAAGCCGGCCGGCAAGTTCAACTACACCTGGCAGGGCTTCACACTGGATAACTGGGCGGACCCGTTCAAATACCCGGCGCTCACCAACGCTCTCAAGCTGAGCCTGAATGTGGCGGCAGTGTCCACTGCGATCGCCCTGGTGTTCGGCACACTGGTGGCCGTAGCCCTTGTCCGCCAACGTTTCCGGGGCCGCACCGCGGTGGATACCTTCATGATCCTGCCGCTCACCTCCCCTGAGGTGGTGATGGGCGCATCGCTGCTGACGCTGTTCCTCGGCCTCGGCTGGGCCACCGGCTATGTAACGGTCGTCATCGCGCACGTGGCGTTCCAGATCAGCTTCATCGCGATGACGGTGCGCGCCCGCATCCGCGGATTCGACTGGACCCTCGAGGATGCCTCGCTCGATCTGGGGTCGAGCCCGGCCCGCACCTTCTTCAAGATCACCCTGCCGCTGATCGTGCCGGGCATCGTCGCGGCGGCCATGCTGTCGTTTGCGCTGTCGCTCGACGATTTCATCATCACCTATTTCGTGAGCGGTTCCACCGTCACCTATCCGCTCTACGTCAACGCGGCCACCAAGGCCGCGGTGCCCCCGCAGATCAATGTTCTTGCTACCGCAATCCTGGTGATCAGCCTGATCCTGCTGGTGGCCGCAACGATGTACCGCCGCAAGCGCATCGACATCACCTAGACGTCGCACCCGTGTCGGTCGATGCGCTCCTGGCGTCGATACCGGCGCTGGCCGTGTGCGTATGCGCTATCGGTACTTTCTGGCCGCCAACGCCGCACGAGAAAGAACTGCGCGGTTCACACGAGTAAGAACCGCGCGGTGCACACTAGAAAGAACCGCGCGTCAAGAAAGGATGGTTTCGGCGATTAAGCTCATCCTTGATCTTCCAGTCTGGCTGGTAGGTGTCATGGTCGTCGGTGGAGCTGCCGCCCTGGCCTTCGCGCTGGTCTTTATTCTTCACCCGGTGGTGAAACGTCGCCACGACGAAGAACACAACCAGGTTTTCAGTGATGGCTTTGCGGCAGTCGGCACGATGTACGCCATCGTCGCCGGCCTGCTCGTCTTCGGGGTGTTCACCACGTTCGAGGAGGCGTCAGCGCACTCCTCTAACGAGGCCACCAACCTGGTGCTGATGTACCGGCAGTCCGGGGCGTTCCCACAGCCGGTCCAGAGCCAGGCCCGGGAAGCCATAACCGGATATCTCACGTCGGTCATCAATGACGACTGGCCGGCGCTTGCAGAAGGCAAGGGCAGCGGCAAGACCAGCCAGGCACTTGATCACCTCTACAAGGTGTACGGACCGATGAACCCGGATGGAAGCTGGAGCGACCAGTACACGAACTCAGTCAGTCAGCTCGACGAGGTGACGAGGCTACGCGATCAGCGAATCGAGAACAGCGCGGAGTCCCTACCGGCCATCTACTGGTTCTTGCTGTACGCCGGCGCGTTCATCACGATCCTGTACCTCTCGATGGCCTACGTCGGGAGCCGGGCCATGCACGCGGTGGCGGTGGGCCTGATGGCCGCCATGCTGGGTCTGGTGATCTTCCTTCTGCTGGAGGTCAACCACCCCTTCCGCGGCGAGATCGCACTGTCACCGGACAATTTCGAGAATGCCCTGGTGACGATCTCCTCGATCAACAGCGGTCAGTGGGTTCAGTAGGCCGGTGCAGGCCGCAGGTCCACACCGGTCATCCGCATCTCGTCGAGTGCGGCCGCAGTCGTCTCGGGTGCGACCCCGGCCGTGAGGTCCACGAGCACCCGGGTCGAGAAGCCTGCCGCCGCCGCATCCAGCGCGGTGGCCTTCACGCAGTAGTCGGTGGCAATGCCCACCACGTCGACCTCGTCGACACCGCGCGCCCGCAGCCACTGGGCCAGGCTCACCCCGTCGGCGGTGCCCTCGAAACCGCTATACGCCGCCGCGTAGGCGCCCTTGCGAAACACCTCCTCGATCTGCTCGGTGTGCAGATCGGGATGAAAGTCGGCGCCGTGGCTGCCGGCCACACAGTGCCGCGGCCAGGAGTCGATGAAGTCGGGGGTGTCGGAGAAGTGCGCACCCGGATCGATGTGGCAGTCCTGGGTGGCCACGATGTGGTCGTAGCCGTGCCGAGTCGCCACCAGGGCATTGATCCCCGACACCACCGACTGGCCACCGACCACGGCCAGTGATCCCCCTTCGCAGAAGTCGTTCTGGACGTCCACGATCAGTAAGGCGCGCATGGTTCCACGGTATCTTTACCGGTCGTGGCCCTGTTCGACTTCTTCGCGACATCCGAGCTGCCGGTCCCGGCTGTCGACGCCGAGCAGGCCCGCACCATCGCCGCGCACCATTTCGGCGTGCAGGCCACCATCACCGAACTCGGCAGCCAGCAGGATGCGAACTTTCTCCTGCACGATCACGCGGGGCAGCCGGTCGGGGTGCTCAAGATCGCCAACCCGGCGTTCAGCCTCATTGAGCTTGAGGCCCAGGACGCCGCCGCCGCGTTCGTCGCCGCCGGCGAGGGCCTGCGCACGGCGCGCAATATCGAGTTGCCCGGAACCCGCCCGATCGCCGAGATCGACGGACAGCAGAGGCTTTTCGCCCGCATCCTGACCTACCTCCCGGGCGGGTCACTGCGCGGTGACGGATACCTGCGCCCGCAGCGGGTGGCCGCACTCGGGGAACTGGCGGGCCGGACCTGCCGGGCGCTGGCGGGCTTCTCCCACCCCGGAGTCGAGCGGGTGCTGCAGTGGGATCTGCGTCACTCGCAGCGCACCGTCGAGGTGCTCGCCGACCATGTCTCCGACGACCACCGCCGGGATGCGGTCCAGGCCGCGGCGGCGGCGGCCTGGCGGACGGTCTCCGATGTCGCCGCCGATCTGCCGGTGCAGGTGATCCACGGCGACATCACCGACGACAACGTGGTGTGCGGCGCCGACGGACTGCCGGACGGGCTGATCGACTTCGGCGACCTGACGCGGTCGTGGACGGTGGCCGAGCTGGCCGTCACGGTATCGGCGGTGCTGCGCCACGAGGGCGTCGAACCGGCCGCCGCGATGCCGGCGATCGCCGCGTTTCACGCGGTGCGCCCGCTGAGTCCTGCCGAAGTGGAGGCGCTGTGGCCGCTGGTGGTGCTGCGGGCGGCGGTTCTGGTGGTCAGCGGCGTGCATCAGAGCACCATCGACGCCGACAACTCCTACGCCAGCGACGCGCTCGAACACGAGTGGCGGATCTTCGAACGCGCCACGGACCTGCCCGCCGAGGTGATGACCGCGCAGATCCGCGATGCCCTCGGACTGGCGGACGGATGCGAGCAGATCACCGGTGAGGTGCCATTGATCGCACGCCCGGACGGTGTGGTGTCCCTGGACCTGACGACCGAGTCGGATGCGATGGACGGCGGCGCGTGGTGCGAGCCGGACTGTGAGGAACGCCTGGCCCGGGCCGCCCTCGCGGACGGGGCGAGCGTGGTGGTCACCGTGTTCGGCCAGCCGCGGCTGACCCGTTCGGCGATGTTGAGCGAGACCTCCCCGGCGACCGTGCCCACCGGCGTGCAGATGTGGCCGGCGGCGGCGTTGACCCTCACCGCGCCGTGGCCGGGACTGCTCGAGTCAGAACCCGGCGGGCTGACCCTGACCGGGACGGCCGGCACGCTGAGTGTGCACGGCGACCTCACGGTGGCCGACACCGCGGCAGACAGCGTCGCCGCGGGCGCCGAACTGGCCGGCGTCGAGGGCCCGGTCTGGATCGCGGTCCGCCGCCACGGCGGCCACTCCGAGGTGCCGCGGTTCGTCCGGCCCGAGTATGCGGCCGGCTGGCTGAGCCAGGTCAGCGATCCGGCCGCCCTGCTCGGACTGCCCGCCGCCGCGGTATCCGGCGACAGCACGGCATCCGAGGACAGCGCAGCGCTGCGACGGCGGCGCGTCCGCACGTTCGCCGGCGTGCAGGAGCACTACTACGCCGATCCGCCGCGCATCGAGCGCGGCTGGCGCGAACACCTGCTGGCCACCGATGGCCGCAGCTACCTCGACATGGTGAACAACGTCGCCGTCCTCGGCCACGGCCATCCGGCACTGGCCGACGCGGTGGCTCGGCAGTGGCGACGGCTCAACACCAACTCGCGGTTCAACTACGCCGCCGTGGTGGCGCTGTCCGAGCGACTGGCCGGCACGCTGCCCGATCCGCTGGACACCGTGTTCCTGGTGAACTCCGGCTCCGAGGCCGACGACCTGGCCCTGCGGCTGGCCATGGCCACCACCGGCCGACACGACATCGTCGCCGTCGCCGAGGCCTACCACGGCTGGACGTATGCCACCGATGCCATCTCCACCTCGATCGCCGACAACCCCAACGCGCTGTCCACCCGACCGCCCTGGGTGCACACCGTGCCCTCACCCAACGCCTACCGCGGTGAGCACCGCGGTGCCGATGCGGCCAGATACGCCCCTGAGGCGGTAGCGATCATCGAAAACCTTGCCGCCCAGGGCAATCCGCCGGCGGCATTCATCTGCGAACCGTTCTACGGTAATGCCGGCGGGATGACGCTGCCGGACGGCTATCTGCGGGCCGTGTACGCGGCGGTACGCGCGGCGGGCGGCGTGGCGATTGCCGACGAGGTCCAGGTCGGCTACGGCCGCACCGGACGGTGGTTCTGGGCGTTCGAGCAACAGGACGTGGTGCCCGACATCGTCTGCATCGCCAAGGCGATGGGTAACGGCCAACCGCTGGGAGCGGTGATCACCACGAAGGCGATCGCCGAGGCCTACCGCACTCAGGGGTACTTCTTCTCCTCCGCCGGCGGCAGCCCGGTGTCCTGTGTGGTCGGGCTGACCGTCCTGGACGTCATCGAACGCGACGGCCTGCAGCGCAACGCGCTGAGCGTCGGCGACCACCTGCGGGCCCGCATCATCGAACTGGCGCAGCGTCACCCGCTGATCGGCACCGTCCACGGCAGCGGGCTCTACATGGGAATCGAACTGGTGCGCGACCGGCAGACTCTGGAGCCGGCGGTCGCCGAGACGGCCGGGATCTGCGAGCGGCTGCGCGAACTCGGGGTGATCGTGCAGCCCACCGGGGACCGGCAGAACATACTGAAGATGAAGCCACCGATGTGCCTGACCAGGGAGTCCGCCGACTTCTTCGCCGACATGCTCGACCAGGTGCTGCGCACCGGCTGGTAGGTCCCCCGGAAGCCCCGCCTCCGGTGTTGGCTACTCTTGGACACATGTCCAGAATTTCGGCCGCGAGCGCTTGAGCATGCGGATTGCGCTGCTGTCCTACCGCAGCAAGACGCATTGCGGCGGCCAGGGCGTCTACGTCCGCCATCTCAGCGCGGGCCTGGTCGAACTGGGCCACGACGTCGAGGTTTTCTCCGGCCAGCCCTACCCCGAGGTCCTCGACCCGCGGGTCCGGTTGACCGAGGTGCCCAGCCTGGACCTCTACCGGGAGCCGGACCCGTTCCGGGTCCCCCACCCGCGGGAGATCCGCGATCGCATCGACGCCCTGGAGCTGGCCACCATGTGGACCGCGGGCTTCCCCGAGCCGCGGACCTTCAGCCTGCGGGCGGCGAGGCTGCTCTCGGCGCGGCGCGACGAGTTCGATGTGGTGCACGACAACCAGTGCCTGGGAACCGGATTGTTGGACATCGCGCGATATCTGCCGGTGGTGGCCACGGTGCACCATCCGATCACCCGGGACCGCGACCTCGATCTGGCGGCTGCGCGCTGGTGGCGCAGGCCAGCGGTGCGCCGCTGGTACGGCTTCGCCACCATGCAGAAACGGGTGGCCCGGCGCATCCCCGACCTGGTGACGGTGTCGTCGTCGTCGGCGGCTGATATCGCCGAGGACTTCGGTGTGCTTCCCGAGCAGCTGCACACCGTGCCGCTCGGCGTGGACACCGACCTGTTCGCCCCGGCCGCCGCCCCGCGGATCCCCGGGCGGATCATCGCGATCTCCTCGGCCGACCGGCCGCTGAAGGGTATCGGCAACCTGCTGCAGGCGGTCGCCCGGCTGCGCAGTGGGCACGATCTCGACGTGCAGCTGGTGGCCAGGCTCGAGCCCAATGGCCCCACCGAGAAGCTCATCGCCGAGCTGGGGATCTCCGATATCGTGCACATCTCCAGCGGGGTGTCCGACTCCGAACTCGCGGCGCTGTTCGCCTCGGCCGAGGTCGCCTGCATCCCGTCGCTGTACGAAGGCTTCTCGCTGCCCGCCGTCGAGGCGATGGCCAGCGGCACGCCCGTGGTCGCCAGCCGGGCGGGCGCACTGCCCGAGGTACTCGGCCGCGACGGTGAGTGCGCCGACCTGGTGACCCCGGGCGACGTCGACGGCTTGACCCGGGCGCTGGGCCGGCTGCTGGACTCCCCGGAGCGGCGGCACTGGATGGGCACCGCGGGGCGGCGGCGCGCACTGGACGTGTTCAGCTGGGAATCCGTGGCCGCCCAGACCGTGCGGGTCTACCAGCAGGCCATCGCGCGGGCGGGTGTGGATCGCGGCGCCGGCCAGGTGGTGGACGAACCGTGCTGACCGTCGACTACACCCGATGGCGGCGGTCATGCTGACCGTCGACTACACCCGGCTGCGGATCGGGCCGGGCACCAAGGTGATCGACGTGGGCTGCGGCGCGGGCCGGCACAGCTTCGAGGCCTACCGGCGCGGCGCCGATGTGATCGCCTTCGACCAGAACGCCGAGGAACTGGCCGACGTCGACACCATGCTGCAGGCGATGGGACAGGCCGGCGAGGCCCCGAAGTCCGCCAAGGCGCAGGTGGTGGTGGGCGACGCGCTGGCGCTGCCCTACCCGGACGGGACTTTCGACGCCGTGATCGCCTCGGAGATCCTCGAGCACATCCCCGACGACGACGCCGCCATCGCCGAACTCATCCGGGTGCTGCGGCCCGGCGGCACCCTGGCCGTCACGGTGCCCCGGTGGCTGCCCGAGCGGATCTGCTGGCTGCTGTCTGACGAGTACCACGCCAACGAAGGCGGCCATATCCGGATCTACCGCGCCGACGAACTCCGTTCCACGCTCGTTGCGGGCGGCCTCCGGTTCACCGGCTCTCGCCACGCACACGCCCTACATGCGCCGTACTGGTGGCTGAAATGCGCTGTGGGGATGGAGAACTCCGAGAACCCGGCGGTGAAGGCCTATCACCGGCTGCTGGTGTGGGACATGATGAGCAGACCCGCGCTGACCCGTGCCGCCGAGGCCGCACTCAACCCCCTGGTGGGCAAGAGCGTGGCGCTGTACTTCGAAAAGGCACCGAATGCGGCGCACTGACATCGACGGCACACCGGGCGTCGCCGGGATCCTCTCCCCGCAGCAGTGCCGTCAGACCGCGGAATCGATCGCCGCGGTTCAACTGCGCTCCGGTGAGATCCCGTGGTCCGATGGCGGCCACACCGATCCCTGGGATCATGTCGAGTGCGCCATGGCCCTGACCGCCGCGGGCCTATTCGAAGAGTCGCGTGCGGCCTACGAATGGTCCCGGCGCGAACAGCGCCCGGACGGCTCCTGGGCGATTCAGTACCGCCGGGGCACCGTCGAGGACGCCAACAGCGACAGCAACTTCTGCGCCTACATCGCCACCGGTGTGTGGCATCACGTCCTGGTGACCGGCGATGACGATTTCGCCGGGCGGATGTGGCCCACGGTGCACGCAGCCATCGACTTCGTGCTCCACCTGCAGGCCGGCACCGGTGAGATCTACTGGGCGCACGGCCCCGGCGGTGTGCTGCCCGAAGCGCTGCTGACCGGCAATTCCAGCGTCTACCACAGCATCCGGTGCGCGCTGGCGCTCGCCGATCGTATCGGCGCACCGCAACCGGAGTGGGAGGTGGCGGTGGGCCGGCTCGGTCACACCATCGCCGAGCACCCGGCGGCGTTCACCGACAAACCGCTGCACTCGATGGACTGGTACTACCCGATCCTGGGCGGCGCATTGCGCGGTGAGTCTGCGCAGGAGCGCATCGCGGCCCGCTGGGACGAGTTCGTGGTCGACGGTCTGGGCATCCGGTGTGTCAACGACCGCCCGTGGGTGACCGGCGCGGAGACCTGCGAACTGGTGATGGCACTCGACGCCGTCGGCGACCGGCGGCGCGCGGTGCAGCAGTTCGCCGCCATGCAACACCTGCGCGATCCCGACGGCTCCTACTGGACCGGACTGGTGTACGCCGACGGCAAGCGCTGGCCGGTGGAGCGCACGACCTGGACGGGTGCAGCGGTGATCCTCGCGGCCGATGCGCTCTCCCGTACCACCGCAGCCGGCGGAATCTTCGGCGGCAATGAACTCTCGCGCGGCCTCGAAGGTGACTACGACTGCGAGTGCGTCCGCAGCTGATCCCCCGGGACGCCGCCGCGGCGTTCCAGCACCCGCAGCGATCCGGTGCGTGCGACTTCGACGAAATTTCCGGAATCGATTGCGCGGCAATAAATAAGATAGGGCGGGCGGCCACCGTCGCGCGGATCCTCGAAGACATCGTGGATCACCAGCGCACCGCCCACCTTCACCCAGATGGCCCAGCCGTCGAAGTCGGCGTTGGCCGCCTGCTCGCTGTGTCCGCCGTCGATGAACAGCAGCTCCAGCGGTGTCCGCCAGCCCCGCGCGACGACCGGAGATGAGCCCACCACCGCGACGACGGAGTCATCGAGGCCGGCGGCGTCCATCGTCCGGCGGAATACCGGCAGGGTGTCGAACCGTCCGCTGACCGGGTCCACCATCGTCGCATCGTGGAACTCCCACCCGGCCTGATGTTCCTCTGAGCCGTGGTGGTGGTCGACGGTGTAGAGCACGCTGCCGGTCTCGGCGGCCGCAGCACCCAGCAGAACCGTGGATTTGCCGCAGTACGTGCCGATCTCGACGGCGATCCCGCCTCGCAGATATCGCGACGCCGCCGCGAACAGCGCTTCGCCCTCATCGGCCGGCATGAAGCCGGTGACCGTGTCGGCCAGAGCGACGAGGCGAGCGGTCTGCGGGTGTGCCGGGGTCTTCGCGGTTTCGGCCATCCGACGACGGTAGCCCAGGGCAGCGGGACGTCGACCATCGCCGAACGCGATCAGGGCCGGGGAGCGCGGTAGATTGACATCACCGACGTGAAAGAGGGAGCGCGATGACCACGGGTGGCTTTGACCCCAACTATCCAGACCCCAACGCCGCGGGCCAGCCCGGCTATCCGCCGCCGCCCAACCCCTACGGCG
>JBFYOQ010000135.1:0-26014 GCA_041303735.1 Mycobacterium sp. | reverse complement strand
CGAGTGCGTTCTCGACCTCAGCGCAGTAGACGTTCTCCCCGCCGGAGATGATCATGTCCTTCTTGCGGTCCACCACCCAGATGTAGCCCTCGTCATCGCTGCGAACCAGGTCACCGGAGTGGAACCACCCGCCGGCGAACGCCTCGGCGGTGGCCTTCGGATTGTTCCAGTACCCGGCCATCAGAGTCGGTGCCCGGTAGACGATTTCGCCGACCTCCCCGATCGGGACGTCACGCATGTTCTCGTCGACGATGCGGGCCGCCACGGTGGGCACGACCTTGCCCACCGAGCCGAGTTTGGCCAAGGCGTCCTCGCCCAGCAACATGGCGGTCACCGGCGACATCTCGGTCTGGCCGAAGGCGGCCACGATATTGCAGCCCGGGAAAGTCTGTGACATCTGGCGCAGCAGGGTGTCCGAGGCCGGGGCGGCACCCCAGGACAGCGTGCGCAGGTGCAGCACTCTGGGCCGGGACTGCTGCTCGGCGCACACCGCCTGCCACTGCGCCGGAACCAGGAACAGGCCGGTCACTTTCTCGGCTTCCAGCACGTCGAGAAGTTCACCCGGGTTGAACGCCCCGAGTGGGTAGATGACGGTGGTCGCACCGAGGGTGATGGCCGGCAGCACGTTCCCGATGCCCGCGATGTGAAACAGCGGCACCCCGATGAAGCCGATGTCATGTCCGAGGTGCGGCGGGTTGGTGTAGATCGCCGTCATCGTCTGCCCGGCCAGATTCGAGTGGGTGAGTACCGCACCCTTGGGGTGGCCGGTGGTGCCGGAGGTGTACATGATCAGCGCCGGGCCGTCGGGGGGGATGTCGACCGGTGGTGCGGGTTCGCCGTCTTCGGCGATGAGGTCCTCGTAGCCCAGCACCGCCCCGGCCGTCGCCGCAGCCGAGCGCAGCGAGGCAAGCAGATCATCGGTTGTCTCGGCGACGATGAGGCTGTGCACCGGCGCCAGTTCACGCACCGCCGTGGCAACCGGCGCCAGCATCGGTTCGGTCACCATGACCGACGCGCCGCAGTTCTGGACCAGATAGGCCAACTCCGGCGGGGAGAGCCGGAAATTGACCGGAACAGCAATAGCGCCAAGCTGATTGGCAGCCAGGCAGATTTCGACGAACTCCGGCCGATTGAGCATCAGGATCATCACCCGGTCACCGGCAGCGACACCCCGGCGGTGCAACGCCGCGGCGAGGCGACAGACGCGGTGGTCGAGTTCAGCCCACGTGATGGTCCGGCCGATGAAGCGCAGTGCGGTCGCGTTCGGCTGCATGAGCGCATGCCGGGCCAGGTGGGTGATCCAATTCTGCCGCCGAGACAGGTAGGGCTGCTCGGTGCTCCGCGCGTCGTCCATCGGTTCCTAGCTTGCTCCACCGTGCGCGCGGTTCGGCATGAAACGCCCGAAATTCACCGCTACGGCGAGAGCGCCTCGGCGCGGGCCTTGAGATTCCCGGCGAGGTGATCAAGGGCGTCGTTGACGAGTTTCTTGACCATGACGTTGGGCACCGCCAGCGAGGTCTCCACGTCGAGATCGACGGTCAGCAGACTCAGCGGACCCATATCCACCACGGAGAAGAGTTGGTTCTGTTTGGTGAACAGTTCGCCCTGCTGCATCACGGTCTGAATCTGCCCGGGCCCGGGGTAGTAGACGGCCTGGATGAAGGTGCCCTCGAAACCCTGGATCGCGGTGTCGATGCGCAGTTGGCTGGGCCGGCCGTCGTCGTAGCGGGCCAGCACCCACACACCCTTGACCTCGTCGTTCCACTGGGGGTAGGACTCGAAGTCGGCGACGATCCCCAGGATGGCAGCGGCGTCCGCGCTGACCTCTACGGTCTTGGAGACCAGTGGCATCAGATCTTCGCCCCGGCGGCGGTGCCCAGCGGGCTGTCGGTACGGATCTTCTCGTCGCGGATGAGTCCGCGCAGGAGCGCGCCGGCGAACTCCTCGGCGATCTCCTTGGCGCTGCGCCTACCGTCGGGCCGCAGCCACCGGTAGGCCCCCATGGTCATCCCGATATAGCCCAGCGCCACCACGTGAGAGTCGCACTCGAAGAACTCCCCGCTGGCGATGCCCCGGTCGATCAGGCCGGCCAGGTGCTCGTAGACCTGGGTCTCCTTCTCGCGGACCTCGGCGACCTGCTCGTCGGTGAACCACTCGGTGATGTAGGGCTGCTCCTGGAAATAGACCGCCGCCCCCTCCGGATTGTCGGCGATGTTGGTCAGTAGCCGCACCGTGTACTGGTAGAGCGCCTCGCGTGCGGTCCAGGCCGGGTCATCATGCACCGCTGCCAGGGTGTTCTCGGCAGCCCGGCGGTAGATGTCGAACAGGATCAGCGACTTGCTGGCGTAATAGTGGTAGACGGTCGCCTTGTTCAGACCCACGACGTCGGCGACGTCGTCCATCCTGGTGCCGTGGTAGCCGCGCGCGGCGAACAGCTTGGTGGCGACCGCCAGCAATTCCTCGCGGCGGGTCGAGCCGTTCTCCGGTGGCATAACCGTCCTCCCTATCAACTGGTTGGATAGTTTAGGCAATAGAAGGGGATCCACCGCGCGCCGTGGGCATCCCGCGATAGGGTGAGGCCAGTCGGACGTCGCACATGGAGGTAAGTCAATGGATTTCGATCCGAATCCGGACTACGACATGACCGACGAGGTCGAGTACTTCTTCAGTTGGCTGCCTTGGGCCCTGCGCGGTACCGACTGGACCGGCACGCCGGCATATCCGCCGGTCTAGCCCGCCCACGCGAAAGAGTCGACGCCGGCGTCCACCTCGTCGGTGACGGCATTGTCGCCTGATCTGGTGGGTCCGATCAACAGCGGCCGCTTCTCATCCGTGCCGATGTAGGCGACAAGATCCCCGGCCCAGGCCGGTCCTTGGTCGAGGCCCGTGGTTTCGCCGAGGGTGCGGGGCGAGGTGGCGCCCTTGTCGAGCACTCGCACTGTGCGCACCAAACTCTGGCTGCGCGGGTTGGCGCTGGCTTCGGTGAACCCCACCGCACCGGACGTCAATGCGGCCACATCCTTGTAGAACTCCGGGCCGGAGAGCAGCGGCTGCGGTTTGGCCGGCGGCGTCACAGAGTAGATCCCGCCTTGGCGCAGAACGAAATTCGCGTCGGGAGAAGGTGGCATGTCCACCTGACCGTTGGCGAATAGAACCGAACCGTCCGCGGTGAAGGCCGCTGCGAAGGCGTTGGCGTCCGTGACCACCGGGACCGAGGAACCACCGACGGCGTACACGTTGACATCGTTAGGGCGGACGTCGCTGCGCCCACCGACCCAGGCGATCTGGCGGCCGTCGGCGGACCACCCGTAGTCACCGACGGCGAACATCGGCTTCGGTGGTGCTGCGACCGCACCGGTCTCGGCCGCGGCGGTCTGCAGGAAGCCCCCACCGACCTGGGTGCTCTTGAGGAACGCGACCCGATCACCGGACGGCGACCAACGTGGACTGTCGACCTGTGGATCGTCGGCCTCGAAACGTGGCGTCAGCGCGGCCGGGTCCACTAGTCGGCGGGCCGCCCCCGAGGCGACATCGAGCACCCACAGCTCGCCGCCGGGCTGGGTGCTGTCGCTCTGGCGGATGTAGGCGACGCGCTTGCCGTCCGGGGAAGGCGACGGCTGGGTATCGAGGGGCCCGTCGGTGAGCTTGCGCCCCGCGGTACCTGCGGGGTCGCTGACGTAGAGCTTGCCGCCCTTGGCGTAGAACAGGGCGGGCCGCTGATCCGGCGCCTCCACTCGATCGGCACCTGGGGCCCGCGCGGTGCCCTGCGTCGTCGTGCAGGCGGCCAGGGTCAGGACCGCAAGCGGGATGGACAGCAACCGGAGGCGTCGCACGAGCTTGAGTCTATTGCCCGCCCTACCAGTTGTTACCTCACCAGTTCGCCGGCCGGTAATCCTTGAGGAACACCCCGTACAGGTCGACTCCGGCCTCGCCGGACACGATCGGGTCGTAGACCCGGGCGGCGCCGTCCACCAGATCGAGCGGCGCGTGGAACCCCTCCTCGGCGAGGCGGACCTTCGTCGGGTGCGGGCGCTCGTCGGTGATCCATCCGGTGTCCACACTGGTCATCAGGATCCCGTCGGTCTCGAACATCTCGCCCGCGCTGGTGCGGGTCAGCATATTGAGCGCGGCCTTGGCCATATTGGTGTGCGGATGCCCCGGTCCCTTGTAGCGGCGGGAGAACACCCCCTCCATCGCCGAGACGTTGACGACGTAGGTGCGCCGCGCTGACGATGCCGCCAGCACCGGACGCAGCCGGCTGATGAGCAGGAAGGGCGCGACCGTGTTGGCCAGTTGCACCTCGAGCATCTCCAGCGGCTCGACTTCGTCCACGTGCTGCGTCCAGCTGTTCACGTGATGCTCATCGGGCACCAACCCGCCGGCGTCGATGGCGGTTCCGGCGGCCAGCCGCTGCAGCGAAGTCGATCCGGCGGACAGCGCGGCTTCTGTGAGGGCGTCGGCCTCTGAGGCGGCGGCTGCCAGGATCGGGTGGCTCGCAACGGATGCGGCCAGCGCATGCGGATGCGCATCATTGGTATGGCCGAAGGTCAGCAACTCCGGAAGCGGCCCGTCCGGCAGTTCCGTCAGCTCCGCTTCGGCCAGGGGCGCGTACGCGCCTGGCGAGCGGCGGACCGTCTGCGCGGCGTTGTTGATCAGGATGTCGAGCGAACCATCCTGTGCCACAACGTCGGCCAGGCCGACGACCTGAGCCGGGTCACGCAGGTCGATACCAACAACCCGCAGCCGGTGCAGCCACAGGTGCGAATCCGGCATGCCGGAGAACCGGCGCACGGCGTCGCGGGGGAACCTGGTGGTGATGGTCGTGTGCGCGCCGTCGCGCAGCAGGCGCAGCGCGATGTACATGCCAATCTTCGCGCGACCTCCGGTGAGCAGCGCGCGCTTCCCGGTGAGATCGGTGCGGGCGTTGCGCTTGGCATGACTGAGCGACGCGCACTCCGGACACAGCTGGTGGTAGAACGCGTCCACCCGGGTGTAGTGCTGCTTGCAGATGTAGCAGGCCCGTGAGCGCAGGAGCTCACCGGCACTCGGCGCGCTCACCGACGCCGACAGCGGGATGCCGCGGGTTTCGTCGTCGATGCGATCGGGGGCGCCCGTCGCAGTCGCGGCGACGATGGCGCGGTCGGCTTCGGCGATCTCGTCGCGCTTCTCGCGGCGCCGCGTCTTCTTCACCGACTTGAACATGCGCGCGGTGGCCCGGCGTACCGCGATGTAGTCCGGATGCGTCTCATCGAGTTGGTCCAGTTCGGCCAGGACGGCGAGCGTCACCGCCAACCGTTGGGGATCGATGCCGTCGCCAGATGCCACAGCGGAGTCTAACGAGACTAGGCTGGCCTGCTTGTGACTGACTGGACAACCACGGCGGCCCGACCGGATCCGTTGCGGCTTCGACTGGACTCCTACCCGGTCGTCGACGAGATCGCCGCCCGATACGGCGATATGGACGCCAACGCCCATCTGAACAATCTCGCGCTGGAGGCGATGCACGAGAACGCGCGCGCGACGATGAACCGGGACGTACTGCCGGAGGCCTACCGGGCGGGCGGGCGACGGCTTCGCCTGGTCACCTCACAGAACGCGGTGCACTTTTTGGCCGAGGCGCACTGGCCCGCACTGATCCAGACCGGCGCCGGGGTGGGCCGGATCGGGCGCACCTCGTATGTGGCCTCGACCGGGCTATTCCGCGACGGTGCCTGCATCGGCGTGTGCGACACCGTCCTGGTGTTGCTCGGCGAGGACGGTCCCACGCCGCTTCCCGATGAGTTGCGCGCCGCTCTGCAGACCCTTCTGCTGGGCACGCCGAAACCGACGTGAGGGCTGGATACTCTCGTGATCCACAGCCCTGGTGTTGATTTCAGCGATGGCGCCTACAGCGCTTTGAGTTCCTCGGTGACCTCGGCCACGGATTTCTTGGCGTCGCCGAACAGCATCGAGGTGTTCTCGCCGAAGAAAAGCGGGTTCTCGATACCGGCGTAACCCGATGACATCGACCGCTTGAGCACGATCACCGACCGCGACTGGTCGACATTGAGGATCGGCATCCCGTAGATCGGGCTCGACGGATCGTTGCGCGCCGCCGGGTTGGTGACGTCGTTGGCGCCGATCACAAGCGTGACGTCGGTTCGCGGGAATTCGCCGTTGATATCGTCCATTTCCTTCATCGCGTCGTACTCGACGTCAGCCTCGGCCAGCAGCACGTTCATGTGACCGGGCATGCGACCGGCGACCGGGTGGATGGCGTACTTGACCTCCACACCCTTGCTCTCGAGCAGGTCGGCCATCTCCTTGACGGTGTGCTGCGCCTGCGCAACGGCCAGGCCGTAGCCGGGAACGATGATCACCTGGTTTGCGTAGGCCATCTGGATGGCGGCGTCGGCGGCAGAGGTGGCCTTGACGGTGCCCTGGTCTCCCCCGACCGGTCCGCCGACGGCGTCACCGCCGCCGAAGGAACCGAACACGATCGCCGGAATGGAACGGTTCATCGCCACGGCCATCAGGTTGGTCAGGATCGAACCCGACGCGCCGACGATCATGCCGGCGACAATCATGGCGGTATTGTTCAGTGCCAAACCCGCTGCGGCGGCAGACAATCCGGTCAGCGCGTTCAGCAGCGAGATCACCACCGGCATGTCGGCACCGCCGATCGGGAACACCACGAACAACCCGATGATGCCGGCCAGCACGAGCAGCAGCACGATCCACCACATATCGGTGCCCTGCCCGGGGCCGGCGTTGATACCGATGTAGACCGCCGCGCCCACTGCAGCGAGCAGCAGCACGATATTGGCGGCCTGGAAGACCTTGGCGTTCTTGACGAACGCCTTCTCCACGCCCTTGGGAATGATGGTTTCCTGCAACTTCGCGAAGGCGACCAGCGATCCCCAGAACGACACCGACCCGATGATCGCGGCGAACAGCGAACCCACCACCAACGCCACCGTCGGAGTCTGTTCAGGCTTGAATACCGAGAAGCCGTCGGTCTCGATGAATTCCGCCCATGCGATCAGAGCGACGGTGCCGCCACCGACGCCGTTGAACAGCGCCACCAACTGCGGCATGGCGGTCATCTTGGTCTTCTTGGCGGGCGGTACGCCCAGGATCACGCCCAGCGCCAGACCGGCGGCGATCAGGATCCAGTTGATCGCCGCGGTGTCGCGGACCTTGATCAACGTGGCCACCACCGCGATGCCCATGCCCACCGCGGCGATCCAGTTGCCGCGCACCGCGGTCTTGGGTCCGGTCAGCCCGGACAGGCCGTAGATGAACAGTGCGAAGGCGACGATGTAGAGAACGTCGACGAGGTAGGTCACTTGGTGAGCTCCTTGCTGTCCTGCGCGGCCGGAAGCTCTTTCCTCTTGCCCTTGAACATGCCGAGCATCCGGTCGGTGACCAGGAAACCGCCGATGACGTTGAGGGTGCCGAACACCAGCGCCACGAAGGCGATGATCCGCACGCCCCAGTGCGCGTCGGCGGGCAGCGCGCCCAGCACCAGCAGTGCGCCGAGCACGACGATGCCGTGGATGGCGTTGGTGCCCGACATCAGCGGGGTGTGCAAGGTGTTGGGCACCTTGGAGATCACCGCGAAACCGACGAACCCGGCAAGCACCAGGATCGCGAGGTTGGCGAGAAGTTGGGAATACATGCGGTCAGCCTCTCGTCACGCAGGAGGCCGAGATGACCTCATCATCGAAGTCCGGTACCAGCGCACCGTCTGTGATCATCAGCTCCAGCAGCGAGGTGATGTTCTTGGAATACAGCTCGCTGGCGTGCTCGGGCATGGTCGCCGGCAGGTTCAGCGGGGAGGCGATGGTCACGCCGTGCTTGACCACGGTCTGTCCCGGCTCGGTGAGCTCGCAGTTGCCGCCGGTCTCCCCCGCCAGGTCGATCACCACGCTGCCGGCCTTCATGCCCTGCACCGCCGCGGCGGTGACCAGTCGTGGCGCCGGCCGGCCCGGCACCAGAGCGGTGGTGATCACCACGTCGAAGTTGCCGATCGCCTCTTCCAGTTTCTTCTGCTGCTGCGCGCGCTCGGAGTCGGTGAGCTCACGCGCGTAGCCGCCCTCGCCGGCCGCGTCGATTCCGACGTCCAGCCACTGGGCGCCGACCGAGCGCACCTGGTCGGCGACCTCGGGGCGGACGTCGTAACCGGTGGTCCGGGCGCCGAGGCGCTTGGCGGTGGCCAGGGCTTGCAGTCCGGCGACACCGACGCCGAGGACCAGCACGGTGGCGGGCTTGACGGTGCCCGCCGCGGTGGTGAGCATCGGGAAGAACCGGGTGGACTCGCTGGCGGCCAGCACCACCGCTTTGTAGCCGGCGACGTTGCCCTGTGAGGACAACGCGTCCATCGACTGCGCGCGGGAGATCCGGGGGATCGCCTCGACGGCGAACGCCTGGACTCCGGCGGCTGTCAGCGCGCCGATCTGGTTGTCGGCATTACGCGGGGCCAGGAAACCCACCAGTGTCTGCCCGGCATGCAACCGGGCCACCTCGGCCGCGGTCGGCGGGGCGACCTTGACCACCACGTCGCACCCCCAGGCGTCCCCGATGGTCGCGCCGGCGGCGGTGTAGAGCTCGTCGGGCAGCAGAGCCCGCTGGCCGGCGCCGGATTCGACGACCACCCTCACGCCGTGATTGGTCAGTGCCGCCACCGCCTTCGGGACGAGAGCCACCCGGCGCTCATCGGGCCCCGACTCGGCGACGACTCCCACTGTCGTCTTGGGTTCTGTCATGGGTGTCCGTGTGCTTTCTTGAGCGGGAGACGTTTGATGACGAAGCGGAGGAAGCCCGCTGCCTGTGACACCTTAACCGCTGGCCCGAACCGGTCTTGTCCGGAACCTGCGGCTTTGCCGCGATTCCCCCATCCGGGGGAGCCGCCGCCGCCGCGCCGCGGTGCCCTATCGTTGGCGATATGGATTTCGCCCTGTCCGCCAAGGCCGCCGACTACCACAAACGACTCACCGAATTCATGGTCGACGAGGTGCTGCCGGCCGAGGTGTCCTACGACGAATACCGGGCCGCCGCCGGACCGGGCGACTTCACCGTTCCCCCGGTGGTGGAGCAGCTGAAGAAGACGGCCAGGGAGCGCGGGCTGTGGAATCTGTTCCTGCCCGCCGAGTCGGGGCTGACCAACCTGGAGTACGCGCCGCTGGCCGAGTTGACCGGCTGGAGCACCGAGATCGCGCCCGAGGCCGTCAACTGCGCCGCACCCGACACCGGGAACATGGAGGTGCTGCACATGTTCGGCACCGAGGATCAGAAGAAGCAGTGGCTCGAGCCGCTGTTAGCCGGTGAGATCCGCAGCGCGTTCTCGATGACCGAACCTGCGGTGGCCTCCAGCGACGCCCGCAACATCCAGACCTCGATCATCCGCGACGGCGACGACTACATCATCAACGGCCGCAAGTGGTGGACCTCCGGAGCCAACGACCCGCGCTGCAAGGTGCTGATCGTGATGGGCCGCACCAACCCCGACGCCGCCAGCCATCAGCAGCAGTCGATGATCCTGGTGCCCCTCGAGACCCCCGGCGTCAACATCCTGCGTTCCACGTCGGTGTTCGGCTGGCAGGACCAGCACGGCCACGCCGAGATCGTCTATGACAACGTGCGGGTGCCCGCGTCGAACCTGCTCGCCGAGGAGGGCATGGGCTTCGCCATCGCCCAGGCCCGGCTCGGACCCGGTCGCATCCACCACTGCATGCGCGCCATCGGCGTAGCCGAACGCGCACTGGCACTGATGACCGAGCGTGCCCGCACCCGTATCGCATTCGGCAAACCGCTCGCCGAACAGGGCATGGTTCAGCAGCAGATCGCGCTGAGCCGCAACGAGATCGACCAAGCCCGGCTGCTCTGCGAGAAGGCGGCGTGGACCATCGACCAGCACGGCAATCGGGCCGCGTTCGCGCTGGTGTCCCAGATCAAGTCGGTGGCTCCGCTGATGTCCTGCAATGTCATCGACCGGGCCATCCAGGTGCACGGCGGCGGCGGCGTCAGCGACGACTTCCCACTGGCCCGGATGTACGGCTGGCAGCGCGCCATGCGCCTGTTCGACGGACCCGACGAGGTGCACTTCCGGACCATCGCCCGTGCCGAACTGGGCCGCGAGCCCAGCGCCTTGGCCGCCGCGGTGGTCCGCGGGTGAGCCTGCGCAACGCCAACGACCACGAAAGGCTTTCCGGCGCCTGGAATTTCCGCGACGTCGCCGAGACGGCCGGCCTGGCACCGGGACGACTGTTCCGCTCCAGTGAGTTGAGCAACCTCGACGACACCGGCCGGCTGAGGCTGGCGGAGTTGGGCATCGGCGATGTCGCCGATCTGCGCTCGCACGCCGAGTTGCAGCGTCGCGGCGGGGGCGCGGTGCCCGACGGCGTTGCGGTGCATCACCTTCCGTTCCCCGAGGTCTCGCACTCACACGACGTCGAAGCCGGGCACGGCGCGGAGGCGCCGCACGAGTCCAGCTGGAACAAGATGATGACCGAGTACTCCGACGAAGACCCGGCGCAGGCCGCGGACCGCTGGATGACCCAGGAGTACGAACGCTTCCCCACCCTGGGCGGAGCCCGCCGGTCGGTGCAGCAGATCATCACCATGATCGGCCAGGGCCGGCCGGTACTGGTGCACTGCTTCGCCGGCAAGGACCGCACCGGATTCGCGGTGGCGCTCGCCTTGGAGGCGGCCGGGGTGGACCGCGACGCGATCCTCGCCGACTACCTGCGCAGCAACGAGGCTGTCGTCGCACTGCGTGAGCACATCCTGGAGACCATACGAACCCGTGACGGGATGACCGACGAGGTGATGTCATTCGCCGAGTCACGGTTGACCGACGAGGTGCTCGGGGTGCGGGAGCAGTACCTGGCCAGCGCGCGCCGCGTGCTCGATGAGACGCACGGTGGCCTACCCGGCTACCTGCACGCGGCCGGAGTCAGCGACGACGACGTGGACCGGTTGCGGTCCCGGCTGTTCGGTTAGCCGCTCAGCACAACCCCGGCCACCCACGTCGCGGTGGCCAGCAACCCGGCGACCAGCTCCACCCCCACCGACAGCGCCACCCCCTTGACGGCATGCACGGTGCAGGCCCAGGCCCGCCGCCGGTCGCGGCGACCGACCAGTTCGGCCGCGAACACCCCGGCCACGAAGCCGATGACGAGGCCGACCACCGGGATGACGAAGAAGCCGATGACACCGAGCACCCCGCCCGCGGCCAGGGTCGCGCCGCTGACGTCGGCGGCCCGCATTCGCTGCACGGGCCAGAGGTATTTCACCAGCAGGCCCGCGCCCAGCAGTGCGGTGACCACACCGAGCACCACCCACGCCGTCACGCTGCGCTCCAGGAACGCCCACACCGCGATGGCACAGAAGACCAGCAGCGTGCCCGGCAGCAGCGGCACCAGGATGCCGACCAGTCCGATGGCGATCGCCACGGCGGTCAGGACCAGCCCGCCGGTGCTCATTGCGGTTCCGGGTCGAGGACGACGTCAACCGATGCCACCGGCTCGTCGACGTCGGTGTGAACCAGGCCCGACGGCCCACAGAGCTCTTGGGCGACAAGAGCTTTCACGCGGCTACAGCTTGAATGCGGCGGGCTCGGGTGCCGACAGGTCGTCGATCGTCGACCACTGGGCGGCCACGTCGTCGACGGTGGGCACCTGATCGAAGGTGACGCCTTTGTTTTGGAACAGGGCGGTGCGCTGCACCTTGCCGCCGCCGACGATGAAGATCGACGCGCTGTCGGGCACCTCTTCGGTGCACAGGAAACCGACGACCGGGGCGACGTACTCGGGGGTGAGCTTCTCGAGGATCTCCGGCGGCATGATGTCCTCGGTCATGCGGGTCGCCGCGATCGGCGCGACGGCGTTGGCCTTGATGTTGTACTTGGCGCCCTCCTGGGCGAGGGTGTTGATCAGGCCGACCAGGCCGAGTTTGGCGGCGCTGTAGTTGGCCTGGCCGAAGTTGCCGAACAGGCCACTGGTGGAGGTCGCGACGACGATACGTCCGAAGCTCTGCTCGCGGAAGTGCGGCCAGGCCGCGCGGATCACGTTGTAGCCGCCGTAGAGGTGGACCTTGAGCACCGAGTCCCAGGCCTCGTCGGTCATCTTGTGGAAGGTGCCGTCACGCAGGATGCCGGCGTTACTGACGATGCCGTCGATCGTGCCGAACTCATCGACTGCGGTCTTGACGATGTTGGCCGCACCCTCGGCGTCGGCGACGGAGTCGTAGTTGGCGACCGCGCGGCCCCCGGCCGCCTTGATCTCATTCACGACCTGATCGGCCATCGAGTGACCGGCGCCGGTTCCGTCGCGCGCGCCACCGAGGTCGTTGACCACGACGCTGGCGCCCTCGCCTGCCAGGGTCAGCGCGTACTCGCGGCCGAGGCCGCCGCCGGCTCCGGTGACGACGATGACGCGATCCTGTACTCCGGGCATTGAGGGTCCTCTCGGCTGGGTGCGAATTCGTGGGCAATCCTAGCCAACCGGGCGGATCGCTGGACTACCGGCGTTCGGCGATGACAAAGGTGGAGAAGCCGTCCTGATAATCCTGCAACGGAACCTCGATCCAGCGATCCAGTCGGCGCATCTCATCGGTGGACGAGGTGCCGGCGGCGGTCCAACCGTGGGCTGCGAGCCACTCGACCAGGTCGGCGCGGTGGGGATCGTTGTAGGTCAGTTCGCCGATGTCGACGCTGCGTTGGATGCCCAGTTCGTCGGCCATCTTCTCCCAACGCTGACGCATCGCGGCGCGGCGCTCTTCGTCATGGTGACCGACGGCCTCCGCCGACACCCTGCTGCCGGGCGCGCTCAGTTCGGTGATCCGCTCGAAGAGCAGATCCTGGGCCTCGGCGGGCAGGTACATCAGCAGTCCCTCGGCCAGCCACGCGGACGGGCGGGCGGAGTCGAAGCCTGCGGCCGTCAGTTCCGCCGGCCAGTCGTGGCGCAGGTCGACGGGAACCGCACGCAGTTGCGCGGCGGGCGCGGCGCCGTGCTCGGCCAGGGCGGCCGCCTTGTACTGCAGGACCTTGGGCTGGTCGATCTCGTAGACCACCGTGCCGTCCGGCCAGGGCAACCGGTAGGCCCGCGAGTCCAGGCCCGAGGCCAGGATGACGATCTGGCGGATACCGGCGCCGACGGCATCGGTGAAGAAGGCGTCGAAGAAGTGCGTGCGCACCGCCTGGTAGCTGAGCATGTTCGCGAAGACCGCCGCGACCTCAGGATCGGCGGCGGCAATCCGGTCCTGCATCGAGTCGTCGAGGAAGTTCTCCCACATGCCGGTGCCCGCCCCGGCCACCAGTAGACCGGCGAACGGGTCGCGGATCAGCGGATCGGCGGCGGCGGTCTCCCTGGCACGGGCCGCGGCCACCATCACCGCCGTCGATCCCACGCTCGTGGCGATGTCCCAGGAGTCGTCGTCACTTCGTAGCCCGCTCATAGCCATCCCATCGTAGCGATACTTAGACGAGCTACCGGCACAGGAAGGCTGCGCTGGCGGCCCAGGGGTGCTACAGCAGCCGGCGCAGAATCTTCATCGCACGGTCGGTGTAGGGCGGGTAGAGCAGGCTCGGGTCCGGCCAAGCCGACTTGGCCAGTACCGCGCGCCGGTGGCTGAGCGCTTCGAAGCCCCACTGTCCGTGGTAGGCGCCCATCCCACTGGCGCCCACGCCGCCGAACGGCAACTGCGGCACCAGACAGTGCATCGCGATGTGGTTGATCACCGCTCCGCCCGAGGGCATCCGGTCGATCAGGGTGCGCGCGCGATCCTGATCCTTGGTGAACACGTAGAGGGCCAGTGGCTTGGGCCGTGCGTTGACGAACGCCACCGCGGCGTCGGCCGAGTCGACGGTGAGGATCGGCAGGATCGGGCCGAAGATCTCGTCGCTCATCACCGGGTCGCCGATCGGCGGATCGAGGATCACCGTCGGTTCGATCTTCAGCGCCGCCCGGTCCGAGCGGCCGCCGGTGACGACTGTGCCGCCGGTCGCGCTGATCAGCGAGACGAGCCGATCGAACTGACGCTCGTTGACGATCGTGAGCGACGGATCGGCCTGATCGGCGCGAAACGTGGCGATGGCGGCGATGATCTTCTCGGTCAGCGCCGCGGCGATGGAGCGTTCCGCAAGTACGTAGTCCGGGGCGATACAGGTCTGCCCGGAGTTGAGTAGTTTCGTCCAGGCGATGCGCCGGGCCGCGACGTCGAGATCGGCGTCGGCCAGCACGACCACCGGGCTCTTGCCGCCGAGTTCCAGCGTCACCGGCGTCAGCGTGGGCGCGGCGGCCGCCATGATCTTGCGGCCGATCTCGGTGCCGCCGGTGAACAGCGCGTGGTCGAAACCCTGCGACAGCAGATCCTGGGTGACATCGGCGGCGCCCTCGACCACCCGGATGGCGTCGCGAT
Organism: Mycobacterium sp.; assembly: GCA_041303735.1. Taxonomy (GTDB): domain Bacteria; phylum Actinomycetota; class Actinomycetes; order Mycobacteriales; family Mycobacteriaceae; genus Mycobacterium. The sequence goes on along the minus strand of JBFYOQ010000135.1, from coordinate 11,614 downwards.
CGAGGTACTGGGGCACCAGCTTCGCGATCAGGGCCGAGGTTGCCGGCGCCAGTTCCGATGGCTTGATCACTGCGGCGTCGCCGGCGGCGACGGCGGCCACCAACGGCGACATGCACAGGAAGAACGGGTAATTCCACGGGCCGATGATCAGCACCACGCCGAGCGGGTCGAACTGCACCCACGCCTTACCGGGCATCTGCGCCAGCGGCAGGCCGGCCCGTTTCGGCTTCGTCCACTTACGCAGGTGCTTGCGCGCGAACGCAGCCTCGGCTTTGGTCGACGCCACATCGACGAGCCACGACTCGAACGCCGAGCGGCCAAGGTCTGCGGTGAGCGCGGCGGAGATCTCCGCCTCCCGCTCGTCGCACATCCGCTCGATGGCGCGCAGCTGTTGCTCACGCCACTTCAGATCGCGGGTGCGGCCGGTGTTGAACACCGAGCGCACCTCCTGCAGAACGCCGCCTGAACCGACATCGCCCACCTGATCGGTGGTCGCCTGAATAGTCATCGCAACTCCTCGTTGGACTTCGGATGTGACCAACCCCTGCCGATAGCTTGCCCCACCGTCGAGGAAGCGCGATACCCCGGCGGGGAACTGGAGCCAACCGGTGCATCGGCGGGGTTCCCGAGGCCTAATGTCTACAAACATGGCAGCCCGCGCAGTCCGCGCCACATTCTTCGAGACGGGTCTGGAGATCCTCGCCGAACTGGGCTACGGCGGGCTCAAGCTGGCCGAGGTCTGCCGGCGCCAGGGCGTGACGACCGGCTCGTTCTACCACTACTTCGCCAGCTGGTCGGCCTACACCGGCGATCTCATCACCTACTGGCGCGAGGACCGCACCGTCCGGATCATCGACGCCATCCGGACCGAGGCCGATCCGCGCCGGCAGGTGCTGGCCATCATCGAGGTCGCGTTGTCGCTGCCGCACAACGCCGAGGCCGCGATCCGCGCCTGGAGCTACGTCGACCCCGATGTCGCGCGGGTGCAGGCCGAGGTGGACCAGGAGCGGTTCGACATCCTCTACGAGGCGGGACTGGCGATCGTCAAGGACGCCCGGCAGGCGCAGATCTACGCGGCGTGGTCGGTGTTCGTCTTCGTGGGCTACGAACAGTCGACCCTGCCGCGCGAGGGCCGGATGTTCGAGTGGATCTCCAATCAGATGCTCAACGACCTCGAGGCCGGGCGCTTCACCGACGTTCCCCAGTGACACCAACCCCAGTGACATCAACCCCAGTGACATCACCCGGCGCGAGACTGCTCGAGTCGCTGCGTCGGCGCGATCCCGGCTACGACGGGCTACGCCGGGCGTCGCGGGCGGCCATCGCCATACCGCTGGCCGCATTGGTGAGCTTTCTGGTGGCGGGCAACTCGCAGGCGCCGCTGTTCACCCTCGTCGGCTCGATCGCACTGCTGATCGTCACCGACTTCCCCGGCACCGTCGGCTCCCGGGCACTGGGCTATCTCGGCCTCGCCTGCAACGGGGTGGTGCTGATCGCCGTGGGGACCTGGGCCGCGCCGCATCCGCTGGTGGCGGTACCGCTGTGTTTCGCGGTCGGCGCGGTGGTCAGCTTCCTCGGTCTGATCAGCGAGATCGTCGCCGCCGGCCAGCGCGCCACCCTGATGGTGTTCTTGCTCCCGCTGTGCACTCCGCCCGGGCCGGTGGGCGACCGCCTGCTGGGCTGGCTGCTGGCGCTGCTGATCTGTGTTCCGGCCGCACTCTTCATCTTCCCGCCGCGATACAGCACCGCCCTGCGCGACCTTGCCGCCGTGGTGTGTGTCGCCCTCGCCGACCGCATCGACGGCGTACCAGAGCCCGCCGACGTCGACGCCGCGATGACCGCGCTGCGTACCGAGTTCCTCGGCAGCGCATTCCGGCCGGTGGCACTCAGCGCGGGCAGTCGCGGCCTGATCCGGGTGGTGTCGAATCTGGGGTGGCTCTGCAATCACGTCGACAAGCAGACCGCGGCACTGCTGGGTTCGATCAAGGACGACAGCGTGGCGGTCCTACGGGCAAGCGCTCGGGTTCTCATCAACGGCGACCGGGCGGGCGCGGCCGGGTTGAGCGGGGTCGTCGCCGAGCACCGCGCGACCGCTTTTCGGCAGTACGCCAACGACATCGGCGACATCCTCGACGAACCCGATGATGCCGCGGCAGTGGCGCGCGGCCAGAAACTGCTGAGCCGGCGGACCATGAGCGCGACCATCGGACTGACCGGCAGCATCATCGCCACAGCGACCGCCACCGACGCGCGACCGTTGATCGACCGGCTGCTGGGCCGGGGGTTGCCGGAGACCGGCATAGCCGACCGGGTGCACAGCAAACGCACCGCGCTGGCGGCCCTGTCCGGTTACCTCAAGACCCGCTCGATCACTGTGCTCAACAGCCTGCGCACCGGGCTGGCCCTGTCGCTTGCCTTCCTGGTGACGCTCATTCTTCCGGTGCAGAACGGACTGTGGGTCGTGCTCGGTGCGCTGGCGGTGCTGCGCACCAGTGCCGCCACCACACGCACCACCGCGGTCCGGGCGGTGGCCGGAACGGTCATCGGTTTCCTGGCCGGTGCCGCGCTGATCGCGATGGTCGGCGTCAATCCCGTGGTGCTGTGGAGCCTGCTGCCGGCGGTCACGTTCGGTTCCACCTACGTGATGCGGGTCGGTTCCTTCGCCGCAAGCCAGGCGATGTTCACCATGCAGGTGCTGATCGTCTTCAACCTGATGCGGCCCACCGGTTGGCAGATCGGTCTGACGCGCATCGAGGACGTCGTCATCGGGGCACTGGTGGGCCTGGTGGTGTCGGTGCTGCTGTGGCCGGGGGGCGCGCAGAGTGCGGTGCAACGGGCCTTCGTCGCCGCCGTCGACGCGTGTGCGGTGTACCTGCGGGCGGCGGTCACCGCGGTGACGCGAGGCGCACCGAGCGACGCCCGCACCAATTCCATGATCGCCGAGACCGGGCGCGAGTCACTCACCGCCGCCCGCACACATGGAGACGCCATCCGGGTCTATCTCTCGGAGACCAACGGAACCATCGACCCCGCTCTGCTCGACATCGCGAACCGCATCCCCCGCCTTCGCACCGCAGCAGACCTCATCGCCGACATCGTGCCGCCACCCGCCGGGACCTATCCGCGGACCCGAAAGGTGTTGGAGGAGCACACCGCGGCGCTGTGCGCGCGGATGCAGGGCGATGACGGCGGACCTACCGCAGACATCGGCGAGGAGTTCGTGACAACCCTGCGCGCGGAGGCGAACTTCCCCGGGGCCGCCGGCGCCGCACTGCCACTGGTGACGGTGGCCGCGAACGTCGGTGAGTTGGAGCTCATCTATCCCGTCGCGGGCGGTGCGGTATGAGCGCCGCGGTCTGATTCATTCCGTCACCCCAGGATCGACTGCGCGGCCTCACGCGCCTGCGTCGGGCCGGTGGTGCCCAGCACCGCGTCGGCGGCCTGCCGGCACTGCTCCAGGGTCACCGAGGCCAGCTTGGCGCCCACCGGGGTGACCGCCGTGGCGGCCGCCGACAGCGAGGTAACCCCCAGCCCGGTGAGCACGCAGGCCAGCAGTGGATCAGCCGCCGCCTCCCCGCAGACCCCGACCGGTTTGCCCGCCGCCGCCCCGGCCCGGGCGGTCTGGGCTACCAGTGCCAGCACGCCCGGTTGCCAGGGATCGGTGAGGGTGGCCAGATCCGCCGACATCCGGTCGGCCGCCATCGTGTACTGCGCCAGGTCATTGGTACCGATGGACAGGAACTCGACGTGCTCGAGGATCCGATCTGCCAGCAGTGCGGCGGCGGGCACCTCGATCATCACCCCCGGATACAGCCCCCGGTCGCGGGCCAGGCCGGCGAACCGGCGGGCCTCGTCGGGGGTGGCGATCATCGGTGCCATCACCCACGGGGCGTTACCGGTCTGCTCGGCCGCCGCGGCGATCGCATCGAGTTGACGGCCCACCAGGTCGGCGTCGATCCCGATGATCCGGAAACCCCGCACCCCCAGCGCCGGATTGGCCTCCTCGGGATTGGTGACGAACTTCAGCGGCTTGTCTGACCCTGCGTCGAGGGTGCGGATCACCACCTTGCACCCGGTGAACGCGTCGAGCACCTCCGCGTAGATCGCCGCCTGCTCGGTGACGCTCGGCTCGCTGTCGCGGTCCAGGAAGCACAACTCGGTGCGGAACAGGCCGACACCCTCAACCGGAGACTGCCGCGCCGCGCGGGCCGCCGAACCATCGGCCACGTTGGCAAGGATCGACACCGAGTGGCCATCGGAGGTGGCGCCCGGCCCGGTCCAGTTGGCCATCGACGCCGCGGCGACGTCGGCCGCGGCGACCGATGCCGCCGCCTCGGCACGGTCGGGATCCACCGTGAGGGTTCCGCGGTTGCCGTCCAGCAGGACCATCGTCCCGGCGGCGACGTCGTCGAGACCGGTGACGGCGACGATGCACGGGATGCCGAGCTGGCGGGCGATGATGGCGGTGTGGCTCGTGGGGCCGCCGAGCGTGGTGGCCAACCCCACCACCCGGTGCGGATCGAGGCCGGCGGTGTCGGCGGGGGCGAGGTCCTCGGCGCACAGGATGGACGGCTCGGCGGGCACCGGCACGCCGGGTTCGGGTAGGCCGGCGAGTTCGGCGATGACCCGGTCCCGGATGTCCTTGAGGTCGGTGACCCGTTCGGCCATCAGTCCGCCCATCTTGGTGAACATCTCGATGAACTGGGTAGCCGCCTCGGCGGTGGCCGATACCGCGGACTTGCCGGCCTTGATCGCATTCTCGGCCGCACCGAGCCAGGCGCGATCCTGCGCCAGTTGGGCGGTGGCGCCGAGCACCTCCGAGGCGGCGCCGGTGGCGGAGACGGCGCGCTCCCGCAGGCGCTGAGCCACCGCGGCTGCCGCAGTGGTGAATCTTGCCGACTCGGCAGGGCGTTGCTCCTCGGCGATCTCGCCACCGGAGTCGAGGTCAGCCAGGGCGGGCAGCCGACTGGTCCGGATCACGGGGGCGAACCGGACACCCGGAACCACCGGGACACCCTGGAGAACTGTCATGGATGGGATTACAACAAACCAGCCCATCCTGTGGCACCAACATAGAAGAATCAGCAGTCGCACCGCAGAAGGAGTAGGACATGCCCAGCAAGACCGTCACCGTCGGTTCAGCACAAGGACTGCACGCCCGCCCGGCCGCCGTCATCGCCGAGGCCGTTGTCAACGCGGGTATCCCGGTGACCATCGCCCTGGACGGAGGCGAACCGGTGGACGCCGGTTCGGCGATGATGCTCATGACACTGGGCACCACCAACGGCTCCCAGGTGACCGTCACCTCCGACGACGAAGCGGTGCTGGCGCAGATCGCCGACATGGTGGAGAAGGACCTCGACGCCTGACCCGGCCTGCCCTCGCCGCGAGCGTGCGTGTCGGTACGCCGACACACCGCAGGACCGCGCGATGTGTGCACGCTCGCGCAGGGGCGAATCAGGCCCTGACTAAGCCAGGCCCTTGAGCATGAGGTTCCAGTACATGAACGGCAGACCGTACTTCTTGAGGTACCAGTAGGGCCGGTGTGGCTTGGTGGGGTCCAGGACCGGGAACGACGGCTTCAGGTTGAAGTCGTAGTCGAACTCCGCCAGCAGCATGTCGTGGGTTGACGTCACGATCGGGCAGGAGGCATACCCGTCATAGCGCGCCGTGAGTGGACGGCCGTTGAGGTGAGAGTCGATGTTCTCCACGACCACCGGCGCCTGCTTGCGGATCGCAGCACCGGTCTTGGAGTTCGGCGTGGAACCGGCGTCGCCGAGGGCGAACACGTTGGGATAGCGGACATGCTGCATCGTGTGCTTGTCCACCTCGACGTACCCCGTCGGTTCGCCGGTGGACAGCCGGCTGGTCTTGATCCAGTCCGGAGCCGACTGCCTCGGTACGGCGTGCAGCATGTCGAAGGACAGCACGGTGTCGGTGCCGCCCTCGCCCACCGAGGACACCGTCACCTTGCGGGCATCGGCGTCGATGGCGGTGATCTCCGAGGAGGTGTGCAGGTGGATGCCATAGTCGGCGATGACCTTGTCCAGGTTGTCGGCGATCGCCGGGATACCGAAGATTCGGGGAGTCGGGACCACCAGGTGCACGTCGATCTTGTCCAGCACGCCCTGTTTGCGCCAGTAGTCACTGGCCAGGTAGGCGATCTTCTGGGGCGCACCGGCGCACTTCATCGGCCCGGACGGCATCATGAAGACCGCTGAGCCGCTGCGGGTTTCGCGGATGAAATCCCACGTCCGCGGCGCCAGGTCGTAGCGATAGTTCGATGACACACCGTTGCGGCCGAGCGCGTCGGTGAGCCCCTCGGTCTTGTCCCAGTCCAGTTGAATGCCCGGGCACATCACCAGCACGTCGTAGGCGTAGGCGGAGCCGTCCTCGGCTGTCACCGTGTTGGTCTCGGGATCGACCTCGGCGGCCGCCTTGCGAATCCAGGTGGCCTTCCTCGGCATGACCGAGGCCTCGGAACGTTCGGTGGGCGCGGCCGCCGCCTGGCCGCCACCCACCAGAGTCCACATCGCCTGGTAGTAGTGCTTGTCAGACGGCTCCATCACGGCGACGTCGGTGTGGCCCTTGCGCAGCAGTCGCGCGGCCACGGTGATGCCGGCGGTACCGCCGCCGATGATGAGGAATCTATGTTTCGACTCAGTGCTCATTTTCTCAAATTTCGGTGTTGATCAGGCGTTCTGGACAGCCTCGTCCCAGGCATTGTATCCGCCCAGAACGTCGCTGACATCGTCGAAGCCGCGCTGCCGGAGCAGGCTCGCGGCGACCGAGGAACGATAACCGCCGGCGCAGTAGACAACGGTCGGCTTGCGCGGGTCCAATTCGGAAACGCGGTCCGGAAGCTGACCGACCGGGATGTTCACCGCATCGGCGATCATGCCGGCGGCGGCTTCACCCGGGTTACGGACGTCAACGATTTGCAACTCGGGAACATCGGCGATCCGCTCGTCGAGAGCGTTGGTGGTCAAGCGTGAGGCGACCTCCACGTCGTGACGGTTCTCGAACATCACCGCATAGGGATCCCTCAGGTAGCCGATCACCCGGTCGAAACCGATTCGGCCGAGCCGGTTCTTACCCTCCAGCACCCGCTCGGGATCCGTCACCAGAACAATGTCGTCCTCGGGCTTGATCACCGAGCCGGCGAACTCGGCGTAACGGCCCTCCAGCCCGATGTTCACCGCACCCTTGAGATGACCCAGCGCGAACTCCTCAGGGTCGCGGCCATCCACCAGGATCGCGCCCCCGGCGAGCGCCGTGCGGACCTCGTCGTAGGACATCCCCTCCGGCATCTCGGCCTCATCGAGTAGCTCCCGGCCCTTGCGGTTGAGGATCGCGTTGTAGACGAAGTATCCCGGGGCCGGCGGCTGACCTTCTGTGACGAGTTCGACGAACTTTTCCTTGCTCGACGCCCGCAGCGCGTAGTTGGTCTTGCGCTGCTCCCCCATCGTCGACCACAGATCGGTGGACAGGTTCTTGCCGCAGGCCGACCCCGCACCGTGCGCGGGGTACACCTTGGTCTGATCCGGCAGTGGCATCAGTTTGTTGTGCAGCGAGTCGTAGAGCTTGTTGGCCAGTTCGTCGCGGGTGAAGCCGATCGACGAAAGCAGGTCCGGGCGGCCCACATCACCGATGAACAGCGTGTCCCCGGTCATCACGCCGTAGGGAACAGTGTCACCGGCGTGCTCGTAGATGACGATGCTCATCGACTCCGGGGTGTGGCCCGGGGTGTGCAGGAACTCCAACTGGACCTCGCCGAGGGAGTAGCGCTCGCCGTCGGCCACGCCCATGGACTCGAACTCGGTCTCGGCGACCGAGGAGTAGACGATCTTGGCGCCGGTGGCCTCGGCCAATTCCAGATGGCCGGAGAGGAAGTCGGCGTGGAAGTGCGTCTCGATGACGAGTTCGATCGTCATGCCCGCTTCCTTGGCGTCGGCGATGTACTCACTGACGTCGCGCTGCGGGTCGACCACGACGGCGCGACCGGTGGTCTCGTCGCCGATGAGGTAGGACGCGTGGGACAGGCAGTCGAGGTAGTACTGGTTGAACTTCATGGGTTTCTCCTTGTTCTCAGTTCCACGCCAGCCGTCAGGCCAGCGCGAGGAAGAGTTTCTCGAGTTCGGCTTCGGTCAGGCACGCGCCGTCGGCCTGCCGATCGCTGTTGGCGCATTCCCGCATGCCGTTGGCGACGATCTTGAACCCGGCCCGGTCCAGGGCCTTGGAGACCGCGGCCAACTGGATCACCACGTCGCGGCACTCGCGGCCGCCCTCGACCATGGCGATCACCCCGGCAAGCTGGCCCTGGGCCCGGCGCAGCCGGTTCAGCACCTCGTCTATACCTACTGGGGTATCCATAGGACCATCATTGCATACCCCCGGTGGTATAGGCAAGGCGCATGTTCTCGCGCGCATCTGCGACCGTTCCCGCGGCGGTTCACAATCGGCTGATGTCCTGGACCGGCAGTCGCGCGCCGCGCCGCGGCAGATAGGCCAGCCGGCTGACTTCGAGCAGTCGCACCGCCCGGTAGCGGTGGGGGCGCATGGGCTCCAGCAACTCGACCATGGCGGCGTCGTCGATGGGGTGGCCGAGCAGGGTCCAGCCGATCATGGTCGACAGGTGGTAGTCGCCGACCGAGAGGGCGTCGGGGTCGCCGAAGGCGCGCTGGGCGGTCTCGGCGGCGGTCCACACCCCGACGCCGGGCAGCGTGGTCAGGGCCTCGCTGTTGTCCCGGCCGGCGGTGAGCCGCTCCAGGGCGTCGGCGCGGGCCGCGCAGCCGACGATGGTGCGCGCCCGGCCGGGATCGACATTGGCGCGGTGGTATTCCCAGGACGGGATGCCCCGCCACACCTCGGCGGGCGGCGGCACCCGCATGCGCGCCGGAGCGGGCCCGGGTGCTTCGGTTCCGTATCGGGTGACCAGCAGCCGCCACGAGCGGAACGAGGCGATGCCCTGGACCCGCTGCTCGAGGATCGCCGGGATCAGCGCCTCGAGCACGCGGCCGGTGCGCCCGATACGCAGGTGCGGAACTCTCGATTGCGCACGCGCGACGGTGGGGTGGGTGGGATGGAAACCGGAGGCGTCGTCGTCGGCACCGAGCAGTGCGGGCAGGTTCTCGATGAACTCCGCGGCCCCCGCGCCCCAGGACTGGCAGACGACGGTGTCCGGTGCGGTGCGGGTGATGCGGGCGGTCGCAGGGCCGCTGCGTTGCAGGCTGGTGCGCCAGATGGTGCCGTCCGGGTCGATCTGCAGGCACGGGTCACCGGGGCCGCGGCGGTGCGGCGCCAGAGTGTGCGCGGGGCTCGCCGGGCCCGGGAAGGTGAGCGTGCGCTCGAGCATCGCCGAAAGCCTTAGGGGCGTCCGGTGATTCGGTCGGCGATGCCGGCGACCGGCGACGTGGTTGACCGTCCACCGGCTTCCTGGCGGTCCGCCAGTTTGTAGGCGGTGTAGAGGCCACGCACGCCGAGCCAGCGCAGCGGTTCGGGTTCCCAGGTCCGTGACCGGTGGCCGACCCAGGGCAGCGCGGTCAACGGCGTCGAGCGCTTGAGGACGAGATCGGCGAACGTGCGCCCGGCGAGGTTGGTGGCGGTGACGCCGTGGCCGACGTACCCGCCGGCCTCCCCCAGTCCGGTGGCCGCATCGAAGCGCACGGTGGCCGTCCAGTCCCGCGGCACAGCGAGCACCCCGCACCAGCCGTGGGCGATCGGCACGCCGACGGTCTGCGGCAACACGGTGTGCAACACGTGTGCGAGGTAGTCGATGGTGTCCTGGCCGACGGCGCCGTCATTGTCGATGCGGGAGCCGTAGCGGTAAGGAACGGCGCGGCCGCCGATGGCGATGCGGTCGTCAGCGGTGCGCTGTGCGTAGAAGAAGCCGTGCGCCAGATCGCCCAGGGTTTCGCAGCCGTCCCAGCCGATGGCGTCCCAGGCCTCGGCCGGCAACGGCTCGGTGGCGATCATCGCGCTGTTCATCGGCAGCCAGCGCCGTCGAAGGCCACGCATCCGGGCGGTGAAACCCTCGGTGGCGCGCAGGATCACCGGTGCGCGCAGCACCCCGTGCGGGGTTTCGGCGCGGCCGGAGGCGATCTCGGTGACGGGCGTCTGCTCGTAGATAGTCACGCCGAGGCGTTCGACGACGTCGGCCAGCCCACGCACCAGCTTGGCCGGTTGCACCCGCGCGCAGTGCGGGTTGAGGGCACCGAGCACTGTGCTGTCCACCCGGATGCGCGCGTCGGCCTCCGCGGCGGAGAGGATCTCGATGCCCTCGACGCCCCAGCTCCGGTCCTCGTCGACCTCGGCGCGCAGCCGCTTCGCCTGTGCCGGAGTGCGGGCGACTTCAAGGTTGCCGCCCTTGACGATGTCGGCGTCGATGCCCTCGCGGGCGGCGACATCGATCACCTCGTCGACCGAATCATTGAGCAGGCGCTGCCAGGCGATCACGTCGTCCCGGCCGTGCGCCTTGGCGAGTATCCCGCGATGGCCGGGCGGCAGACCCGACAGCCAGCCGCCGTTGCGGCCGCTCGCCCCGAAGCCGGCGAAGCGTGCCTCCAGGACGGTGATCCTCAGACCGGGGTCGAGTTGCTTGAGGTAGTAGGCCGTCCACAGTCCGGTGTACCCGGCGCCGACGATGCAGACGTCGGCGTCCCGGTCGCCGGGCAGCGCGGCCCGAGGGTCGGGCAAACGCTCAAACCAGTGCGAGACGGCGCCGTTACGAAGCATGGGGACGATCTTGCACTACGTCGAGAGTGCGCACAGATCGTCTTTTCGGCGAAAACCGCGATCTGGGCGCATTCTCGATGCTCTAGTCGACCCGGGAGCGCTGCTTGGCGGCCCGCAACTGCACCCACCACCGCGCCGCCTCAGCGATCGACTCCTCCACCGGCGCCGGCTGCCAGTGCAGTTCCCGCACCGCCTTGCCGTGGTCGATGGGGGCCTCGGCCCGCATCAGTCGCAGCGCGTTGAGGGTGAGCTGCTCGTCACTGCCGCGCAGGCGCGCCTTGGCGGTGCCCAGAGCGGCCATCGCGTAGGCCATGGCAAGCGGGATGGTGCTCCTGGGAGCGGGCACCCCGGCCGCCTCGGCCGCGATCCGGACCACCTCGGCGTTGCTGATCATCTTCTCCGAGATCAGGTAGCGCTCCCCCACCCGGCCGTGCTCGGCGGCCAGGATCATCGCGGCCGCGGCGTCGTCGACTCCGACCGCCTCCAACTCGATGCCGCCCAGCACGAACGGCAGCTTGCCGAACGCCGCCGCGGCGATGATGGCGCCGTGCGGGGTGCGGCCCCAGTCGCCGGCGCCGTAGGTGGTGGACACACACATCGCCACGGCGGGCAGGTCCCCGGCGCGGGCGCGGTCCAGCACCAGGCGCTCGGCCTGCACCCGGGAACGGACGTAGTCGGTGAGGCCGCGTTCGCCGGTGATCTCATCGGCCTCCGAGGCGACGTGGCCTCGCCGCCGGTCGACCGTGGTGTAGCTGCTGGTGAAGACGAACTTCCGCAGGGGGTGCTCGCGGTGGACGGCGGTCGCGACGTCGAGCACATTGCGGGTGCCCTCGACGTTGGTGCGATACAGCGGGGCGGGGTCCGACAGCCAGCCGCGGGC
>JBFYOQ010000134.1:0-2806 GCA_041303735.1 Mycobacterium sp. | reverse complement strand
GACCGTGCCGTGCTGGTGCATGAGGTTCTCGGTGACGGTTTCCGGGCGGGCGTCCATGCGGCATTCTGGGACGATGAGCACAAGGCTCTCCGGATCCCGCTTCCGCCGTCGGAGCCGTCGGCGCCGGCTGGGCCGGCTGGGCCGTGCGAGCCGTGATGGCCATGGCTGACGAGCGCCGGACGTCGGCCGACCAGGCACTTGACGTGGAGACGGTCGTCGTCGAGGAGAGTGGCCGATGGTTCGTCGAGATCATCGTGGTGTTCGCCGACGGGGTGGTCCGCAAGAGGATCCACAGCCATGCCACCCGGGCCCGCGCCGAACTGGCCGCCGATCTGATCCGCCGCACCGCCGATCGCGATATCGGTGGCGGCCCGGTGCACGGATGATGCGCGGCGATTCGTCACCGATCACAACACGAGGAGAGCTGTGACCGACGTTCTGGATCCGGCGGTGCTGGCGGTCCGTCCCCAGCCGCTGGGTGCCTTTCCGCTGCCGCTGGGGTATCTGTTGATCCCGGCGTCTCCGGACACCGAGGACGCCCGGATGGCGCTGCTGTCCGGGCGGCTGCCCGACTGGCCGGACTCGCTGCGGGCTCACGAGTTGGCGCTGGCCGGCGATCGCGATGGCGCGCTGGCCGCGCTGCACGGTGACGACCCGATCACCCGGTACAACCGCTTTGTCATGGACCCTGACGGCTCCGATCCAGACGAGTTGCGTTCGGGCCTGGGTGAATTCGCCTGTCTGGTCGATGTGGTGCTGTTCGCCCTCGGCCGCAGCGACACCGCGCCGGAACTCGGTGACGCGACCGGCGAACTGGCGGCGACTGTGCTGTCGGTGCAGGCCAGCGGTGCACTGCAGGACGGTGACGCCGAGGCGGCGGTGGCGTGTTTGGACCGCGCCGCCGAGCAGGCCGCCGGTGTGTCCGAGCCGTTGCGCGGTGTGCTACTCGGCGCGGCGGCCTCGATCTGCGACGGACCCGACGCAGTCACCCGATTCGCGGGCGCTTTGGGTGCCCTCGACGACGCCGAGGATCTGCGACTGGCCCGCGCGGAACTTCACCTGGCGCTCGCGGGGATGCTGCACGAACAGGCGGTGGACCGCCCGGATCTTCTGAATCGCGCTGTGCCGCATTACCATTCGGCGCTGCAGCTGGTGTGGCGGGAGGAGGCGCCGCTGCTGTGGGCCTCCGCGCACGCCAATCTCGCGGCGGCTTATCTGACCATGCCGATGACCGAGGCGTCCGGCCAGCTGCGCCTGGGTGTGGCCGCGCAGTCGCTGCGCTCGGCGCTGAAGGTCTACACGCCCGAGGACTATCCGGAGGAGTGGGCCAGCGTGCAACTGAACCTGGCCAACTCGCTGGTGTACACCCCGTCGAGCCATCAGGCCGACAACATGGTGGAGGCGGTCAACCTCTACGAGGCGGTGCTGGCCGCCCGCGACCGCAACACCGATCCGCTGGGCCGGGCGCGGGTTCTGGCCAACCAGGGCAACGTGCTGGCCCATCTCGCTGACTTCGATCAGGCCAAGGCCAAGCTGTACGAGGCGCGCTTTCTGTTCGAGGAACTCGGCGATCACGACTCGGTGCGCACGGTGCGCGGTGTGCTCGATGAGATCTCCCGCCAGCAGGCACTCGATCGGACCGAGTCGGACGGAGCGTGATGGGCAAGGACGGTGACATGAGCGAACCGGCATTCGATGATCTCGCCAAGCGGGTCGATGATGCGGTGAACGCACTCGAGGATCTCGAACCGGCGGCGCGCAAGGTCGCCGAGGAGTTGCAGGGCGCCGTCGAGGCCATCCACAAAGCCGGACTGGTGAGCATCGTGCGCCGGTTGCGCGCCGAGGACGCCACCCGCGAGGCGCTGTTCGAACTCGCCGCCGACCCTGCGGTCCATCTGCTGCTGTCGCTGCACGGGATCGTGCGTCCGGATCCGGTGACCCATGCCAACCAGGTACTCGAATCGGTGCGCCCGCAACTGCTCAGCCACGGCGGCGACGTGTCGCTGGTGCGGGTGGAGGACGGGACGGCCTTCGTCCGGCTCGAGGGCGCGTGCAACGGCTGTTCGATGTCCTCGGTGACGCTGCGCAACCTGGTCGAGGAGGCCCTGGTGGCCGAGGTTCCGGCCGTCACCGCCGTGGAGGTGGTGGCCGACCAACCCAGCCCCACGCTGATCCCGCTGGAGTCGCTGCGCATCGGCAGGGATCCGGCCAGTGAGGGGTGGGCGAAGGTGGGCCCCGCCGCCGGCATCGCCGTCGACGACCTCACCGCGGTGTCCCTTTCCGGTGCCGGTGGCCAGCCGACTGACGTGCTCATCGTCAACGTGGGCCAGCGGCTCTCGGCCTACCGCAACGAATGCGCGCACGAGGGGCTGCCGCTGACCGACGCGATGCTCGACCTGAGCAACGGGACGCTGACCTGCCCGTGGCACGGCTTCTGTTTCGACGCAAGCTCCGGGGAGTGCCTCAGCGCGCCGGGCGCCCAACTCGAGCAGTTGCCGTTGCGGATCGACGACGGCGACGTCTGGGTGCGTGTGGCGCAGTGATCCCCCGCGCAGTAAGCCCATGAGCCGATACACCGTCCGGCACAACGTCAGCGGTCTCGGCCGACGTCAGGACGTGGAGGCGTCAGTCGATCTGACCGACGGCTGGGCGCCGGAGGTGTGGCTGGGCGCGCCCGCGCCCGGCGGACTGGCGCTGCCGGCCGCAAGTCCGTCGATGGCGTGGATGTACTCACCGCGCGGGGTGTTCTTGAGCAATACGGGGGACTCCGACCATGTGGTGGTGGCCGACTCCGGCAATCACCGGG
>JBFYOQ010000133.1:0-6034 GCA_041303735.1 Mycobacterium sp. | reverse complement strand
TCTTCTACGCCGAACGACAATCGCCGTCCTTGCGGCCACCCCCATTGCTGCCGCGTCGCTGTTCGGCGCCGGTATCGGTTCCGCAGACCCGCTGAATTGCGTCAGCGGACAATTCTGGGATCCGATCACCAATACCTGTCAGACGCCGCGTCCGGCGGCCGACTGTGCGCTCGGCGAGTACTGGAACCCGTTGTCCAATGTGTGTCGGCCGCTGGGCCAGCTCTAGCGCCGAGCGTAGATCCCCTGACTGCTACTACCCTCGCGGCTATGGGTATCCGTTGGCTTGCACTGGCGGTGGTGGTGTTGCTGTCGTCCGGGTGCGCGGCGCGCGTCAGTGCGCCGCCTGCGGCAAGCACACCGGACACCTCTGCAGCCGCCGCAGATCAGATCGGTCCGGCGCCGGCCGTGCGTGTCACCGGCACCGTCGCCACCGGCCTGCAGGTGCCCTGGGGCATCGCCTGGCTTCCCGACGGCTCCGCTCTGGTCAGCGAGCGAGACACCGCGCGCATCGTTGGCGTGGGCCGGGGATCGCCCCGCCCGGTCGGCACAGTGGAGGGTGTCGCCCCCCGGGGCGAGGGCGGACTGCTGGGCATCGCCTACTCCCCTGGATGGCTGTACGCCTACTACACCGCTGCGGACGACAACCGCGTAGTGCGGATGGCGTGGGACGGCACCACACTGGGCACCCAGCAGGAGATCCTCACCGCCATCCCGAAGGCCGGCATCCACAACGGCGGCCGGATCATGTTCGGACCCGACGGCCTGCTCTACATCGCCACCGGAGACGCCGGCAGCGGCGATCATGCACAGGACCCGGAGTCACTGGCCGGCAAGATCCTGCGCGTCACGCCGGACGGTTCGGTCCCCCGGGACAACCCGTTCGCCGGATCTCCGGTGTTCTCCCTCGGCCACCGCAACGTCCAGGGGCTCGCCTTCGACAGCCGAGGTCGGTTGTGGGCCAGTGAATTCGGGCAGTCCGACGTCGACGAGCTCAATCTCGTCTCGGCGGGATCGAACTACGGCTGGCCGGACTGCGAGGGCTCGTGCGCGACGGCGCCCTACACCGATCCCGTCGTGGAGTGGGAACCGACATCGGTGGCCTCACCGAGCGGACTCGCGATCATCGGTGACTACGCCTACGTCGCCTCGCTGCGCGGGGAGACGGTGTGGCAGGTGCCGCTCAGTGGATTAGGTGCGCAGGGGCCGGGCTCGCCGATTTCGCTGGCGCTCGGCGATCTCGGGCGGCTGCGCACCATCGCCGTCACCCCCGAGGGCGGACTGTGGCTGTCGACCAGCAACACCGACGGCCGCGGTGACCCGCGGGCGGCTGACGACCGGATCCTCGCGCTGACGGTCAGCTGAGCGACGGCCGCGCTGTAGCGTGTCGGTCGTGAAGAAATCTCCTGCGTCCTCTGCTGTCGCCCTGATCGCCTGCGCCGCGTCGCTGTCCCTGGCCCTCGCCGCCTGCGGGTCCGACTCCAAGACCACCTCGGACAGCACGGCCCCGCTGTCCAAGGTGTCCTCCGCAATGCCCGATGCCCCCATGCTCGATGCACTCTCACCCCAAGCCAACGCGCCCCAGGCGCCTGTGACGGCCAGCCCCTGCCCGATGACGCCGCCCGCCGCCGGTGGCACCCCGCAGTGGACCCTGCCCGGCGCCACCGGCAGCGTCGCGGTCACCGGATCCACCGACACCGCCGCCCCGCTCGTCACCGTGGACGGACCGTTCAGCGTGAGCCAGACCCAGGTCAAGACGCTCACCGCCGGCGACGGGCCGGTCGTCGCGCCGACGGCGACGGTCTCGGTCTGCTACATGGGTGTCAACGGCCGCGACGGCACGGTGTTCGACAGCAGCTACGAACGCGGCGAACCGGCGGAGTTCGCCCTCGACCAGGTCGTCCCGGGCTTCCAGAAGGCCATCGCCGGGCAGAACGTCGGCTCCACCGTCGCGGTCGCGATGGTCTCCGCCGACGGCTACCCCGACGGTCAGCCCGCTGCCGGAATCGAGGCGGGCGACTCGCTCATCTTCGCGATCAAGATCCTCGACGCCTCGAACTAAGGACCGCGGCATGAGCCTGGTCACCTATGAGGTGGTCGACCACGTCGCCACCATCACCCTCAACCGCCCGGAGTCCCGCAACGCGATCAACGGGGCGATGCGGCGAGACCTCAACGCCGCCTGGGACCGCTTCCGCGACGACGAAGACGCGTGGGTCGGCATCCTGACCGGCGCCGGTGAGGTGTTCTGCGCCGGCGCCGATCTCACCGACAGTGCCGGGGCGGTCGGCACCTTCGGCGGAACCTTCTGGGAGAAGCCGACCATCAACTCGTTCGAAAGCGGCATGGAACTGTTCAAGCCCACCATCGCCGCGGTGAACGGGCCCTGCATCGGGTACGGATTGACCGGAGTGTTGTTCTGCGACTTCGTCATCGCCAGCACCGAGGCGGTGTTCTGCTACCCCGAAGTCACCCTCGGTATGCCGACGATCGTCGGCGCCATCCGGCTGCCGGAGCGGATCGGCTGGGCCAACGCGATGGAACTGCTGCTCACCGGTGCCCCGATGAGTGCGCAGCGGGCCAAGGAGGCCGGGCTGGTGTGGAAGCTCACCGAACCGGAGCAGCTGCTGGCCGAGGCAGGAAACTGGGCGCGCGTGCTGACCCGCGCCGCTCCCCTGGCTGCGCGGGCGACCAAAGAGGTCGCGTGGCGCACCCCGGACATGGGATGGGTGGAGTCGGTCCGCTTCGGCGAAGTCATGCGCAAGGTCGTCGGCGCCACCGCCGACGTCGGCGAAGGGCTGCGGGCGTGGCGCGAGGGCCGCGAGCCCCGCTGGCGCGGGAAATAGTCGATATCACCTGAGCGCCAGGCTATTTCGGCCGGGTGCCGACCTCCAGGGCGGCTAGCTCACTGGTGCCGTCGAACAGCAAGCGGCCCCGCTCGCGGACGGTACACCGAAGCCGGGCGCCGAGATGCTCGAAGTCGGTGTCGATGTTGCGCCGCTGCGCCGGCAGCGGCACCGGCAACACATGCGGGGGCAGGTGCGTGCCGTCGCCCACCAACTCGATCTCGTAGCGCGGCGATCGGCCGCGGATCACCCAGTGGTTGTCGCCCACTTGCGAGCGCACCAGCACCGGCGGTGTCATCCGGATGACCTTGGACCCGATCCGGACCACGATCCCGTTGACGTCCCGGGCGATCGGCCCCAGCGACAGCAGCCCGCCGGAGAACGCCACGCAGACATCGTCAGCACCGAAGTCGTGCGCCTGACCCCACCACCACCGCAGCGGGAACCCCGCACCCCAGTTGCGTTCGGCGTAGAGCTTGGCATTGGTGAAGGTCCAACTCTCCGCGCCGTTCTCCCCCACGTACTTCACCGTCCCGCTGGCCCGACCGCCCAGGTAGTACGGGTGCCAGTACTGGTTGAGGAACGGGATCGCCGAGAACACCCCACCGCCGCCGAATGCCTTGGGCCACGCCACCTGGTCGGTGAACTCCATCTCCAGGCGCAGATCACCGAGTTCGAACAGTGCGCGGTCGGTGCCGGCGGTGAATCGCCCCGCCTCATCCCCGGCGCTGACCTGAAACGGCGAGTCCTGCGCGGTCGCCCCGGCCAATGCCCCCGAGCGCACCACCTGGCCGGGATGCACGCCCACCGCTGTCGTCGACCAGTTCCCCTGCGGGTGGCGGTTGATGCTGCACAGCGCGATCAGCACCCGGCCGGTGGCCTCGTCGGAGACCCGCCAGAACCAGCCCTCCATCTCGGTGCCGTGGTCGGGCAGCGGATTTCCGAACGGCACGTCGGCACCGGTCCGGCGGTAGAGATCAGTGAGTCGGGACACCTCACTCAAACTACCGGCGAGTGGCCGCGCGGGCTATCGGTGCTGACCTTTCAGTGACCCCGCCAGATACTCCGCCCGGCATGCCCGCCGGGCGAGCTTGCCGCTGGTGGTCCGCGGGATCGAGCCGGCCGGCAGGATCACCACCTCGGCGGGCCGGACTCCGTGCCGCGCCGACACCGCCGCGCCGATCGCCTCGATCGCCGGTCCCGGGTCGGTGCGGCTCGTTCCGGTGGCCCGCTCGGCGAGGATGACCAGCTGCTCCCCCGCGTGATCACCGCCGCCCGCGCGCTGCACCGGGGCACTCACCGCGACCACATAGCCGCGGCGCACGAGTTCGGCGGCGTCGGCCACGGTGGCCTCAATCTCCTGCGGGTAGAGCGTCCGCCCGTGCAGGTGCAGCAGGTCCACGATCCGGCCGGTGACGTACAACTGCCCGTCGACGAACATGCCGAGGTCGCCGGTGCGCAGCCAGGTCGCGTCGGCGGCAACACCCTCGGCGCGGCTACCGGCCGGCAACCGTGATGCCAGCTGCGCGCCGAAGGTCAGCCGCGTCTGTTCCGGCCGGTTCCAGTAGCCGCGGCCGACGTTGTCGCCGTGCAGCCAGAACTCCCCCACCGAGCCGTCGGGGAGTTCATCGCCGGTGTCGGGGTCGACGACGACGGCCCGCAGACTGCGGGCGACGACACCGCACGACACGTGCGCGACGGCGTTGGGCGCGTCGGCGGGCACCGTCACAGCCTGTCCGGCGGCCAGCAGATCGCCATCGAAGTACGACGCGCGCGCCGCCGCGTCCGGGGGGATGTTGGCGATGAACAGGGTGGCCTCGGCGATGCCGTAGGAGGGTTTGATCGCCGTCGGTGCCAGCCCGTACGCGCCGAAGGCATCGGTGAACGCGTCGATGGCCGCCATGCTTACCGGCTCCGACCCGATGATCATCACGACGTTGCTCAGGTCGATGTCCTCGCCGGGGTCCGGCCTGCCCCGCTGGGCCGCCCACTCGTAGGCGAAGTTGGGGGCGGCGGTCACCACCTGTCCTTCCCGCGAGGCGTCCGAGAGTGCGCGGATCCAGCGCTGCGGACGCCGGACGAAGGCGGTGGGTGCCATCAGGGTGGAGTGCCCGCCGTATGTCGCGGGAAAGCCGATCATCGATAGGCCCATATCGTGATAGAGCGGTAACCAGCTGACCCCGTGGGTGTTTCGGTTCAACAGGTCGATCGAGAGGATCATCTGGATCAGGTTGGTGACGAACGCGCGGTGGGTGATCTCGATGCCCACCGGAGCCCGGGTGGCGCCGGAGCTGTACTGCAGGTGCGAGACGTGGTCCATGTCGATCTCCACCGGGACGAACTCGGCGCCCGCGGTGTCCGGGATGTCGTCGACGACGATGACCGGGGGCACCGCTGTGCCCAGCGTGTCCAGGAATCCGGTGACCGCGTCGGCCACCGCCGCGGTCGTCAGCAGGACGGCCGGATCCGAGTCGCTCAGCGCCACCTGCAGGCGTTCGGCATGTCCGGGCAGTTCCGGGGCGAACAGCGGCACCGCGATCGCACCCGCCTTGAGCGTGGCGAAGAAGGCGGCGACGTAGTCCAGGCCCTGCGGCGCGAGGATCGCGACGCGATCCCCCACCGAGACCGCCTGCTGGATGCGCGCACCGATCGCCCGCATCCGCACATCGAGTTGGGCCCAGGTGATCTCCACCGCATCACCTGCCACCGGATCCTGCGATCGGGCGAAGTCGATGTAGCGGTAGGCCACCGTGGTGCCCACATTCGCCACATTGCGGTCGATCAGGGACACCAGCGTGGTCCCGGGGGGCAGCGCGATCTCACCGCGATCGTCCACACAGTCCTCGATCGCCAGCAGACCTTCGGGCGGCTGAAAAACCTCGGGCTGTCCCCGCGTCATGCCGGTGAGTGTAGGCACCGACACCGGCGGCTAGGGTGAGCGCCGTGCCGAGCTGGATTGCCGATCTGGTGCGCCTCGACGCCCGTGGAGACACCTTCTGCACCTCGGTGGCGCTGGGCTCGGCGGGCCGGTTGTTCGGCGGCCTCATCGCAGCTCAGGCGCTGGCGGCGGCCGGCGCCACGGTCACGCGCGATCGTTTGCCGCAGTCGCTGCACGCCTACTTCATCAAGGGCGGCCGGGTCGGGGTCGACGTCGTCTACATCGTCGAGCCGACCCGCAACGGCCGCTCCTT
>JBFYOQ010000132.1:0-8528 GCA_041303735.1 Mycobacterium sp. | reverse complement strand
CCGGCGCGGCCAGGGGGCGCTGGTGGTGCTGATCGCCCGTGATGACCCGCTCGACACCTACCTCGTGCACCATCCCGAGGCGCTGCTCGGGAAACCGGTCGAGCGGGTGGTCATCGACCCGACGAACCCCTACGTGGTGGGGCCGCAGTTGCTCTGCGCAGCCACTGAGATGCCACTCGACGACGCCGAGGTGCAGGCGTGGAACGTCGAACCGGTGGCCCGCGACCTGGTCAGCGAGGGCCTGCTGCGGCGCCGATCGGGGAAATACTTCCCCGCAGCCGAGGTCGATCCGCACAACCAGGTGGACATCCGGGGCACGACCGGAGGACAGGTCGCCATCGTCGAGGCCGACACCGGCCGGATGATCGGAGTCACCGAGGCCGCCCAGGCACCCGGAACCGTGCACCCGGGATCGGTCTATCTGCACCAGGGCGAGAGTTACGTCGTGGACACCCTGGATCTGCCACGCGGTGTCGCACTGGTGCATGCCGAAGACCCGGGGTACTCCACCTTCGCCCGAGAGATCACCGACATCACCGTCACCGGCGCGGGGGAACGTGTCGACTACAACTCGGTGACCCTGGGATTTGTTCCGGTGTCGGTCACCCACCAGGTCATCGGCTATCTGCGGCGCGCAGTCTCCGGTGAGGTGCTCGGGTTCACTGATCTCGACATGCCCGCCCAACAGCTTCCGACAATGGCGGTGATGTACACAATCACGCCGGAAGCACTGCAGGACAACGGAATCGACATGAGACGCATCCCGGGATCACTGCACGCCGCCGAACACGCCGCCATCGGACTGCTGCCACTGGTGGCAAGTTGCGATCGTGGCGATATCGGGGGCCTGTCGACCGCGCTGGGAGAAGACGGTCTGCCGACGGTGTTCGTCTATGACGGTCATCCCGGCGGCGCGGGATTCGCCGAACGCGGTTACCGCCTTGCCCGAACGTGGCTGGCGGCCACAATGGCCGCGATCGAGGCATGCGAGTGCCCGACCGGATGCCCATCCTGCGTGCAATCCCCCAAGTGCGGAAACGGCAATGATCCGCTGGACAAGTCCGGAGCGATTCGCGTGCTGCGCCTGGTGCTCGCCGAGATCACCGACGGCTCACCCTGACGCGGGGGCGCCGGCCGACCCCTCGAAAAGCGGTCGACGGTCGCGACAGGGCGAGCGCACGGCAAAAAGATCGCCTCGTTTTCTGGAGGCAATCGGCCACATCCGGGCCTGAGCATCGAACGGTCGGACAACACGATCCGTCGGCAATCCCGCGAACGGGATGAAGCTGGAAACTACGCCGTCAGACGGTAGGCACGCAACACGTAGCTGAAAGCGGTCGCTCGCTTGGCAAAGATTCACACCATCTACCAGCGAATTCAGCGGCACCCAGCGAGCAACGGGAGGTGCCCGGCGGTTAAACTTCCAAGTGTGACTCCGGATTGGCTGCTGGTGGAGACACTCGGCGAAGAACCCGTAGTGGTCGCTCAGGGCAAGCACATGAAGAACTTCGTACCCATCGGCGGGTTCCTGAGGCGCAACCCGAACCTGGCGGCCATCCAGACCGCGATCGCCGAGACCGTCGCGACCGGCGACGGGCTCGCCAGCATCACCCCGAAGACCAACCGGGTGATCCGCACCGAGCCGGTGCAGATGACCGACGGGCGCATGCACGGCGTCCACGTGTGGTGTGGGCCCGCGGACGTCGAGCCGGTGCAGCGCCCTACCCCCGGTGTCTACAAGGCCGATCTCGCAGTCGGCGAGTGCAGTGTCACGACGGAATTCCTGATCAACATCGGCAAGGACCCCGCGGGGGAGAAACTCAACGGCCGATCGCTCGCCGAGGACATCCCGATCCGCACCGTCAACGACGGTGAGGCCAGGGCCCTCTCCTGGACCATCGACCCGGTTCCCGGCCGCACCTTTGCGGCGAACTGGGGTTGGACCGATCCAACCGGGCAATTCCGTCGGGTGGGGTTCTGCTTCCGCACCGTCCTGGAAGCGATGGAGGACGGCAGCGAGCATCTGTTCGCCAGGGCGATCAACGTCGTCGAATCGGTCGGTGAGACTCCGTTGTCCGCTGAGCATCTGGCGCACCGAATCCTCGATGGCATGGCTCAACCGGGCGTGCACCGGGCGATCGTGGATCTCAACACCTGGACATTGCTGAAGTGGCTGGACGAGCCTTGCCCGTATTACGACTGGCGCGTAAACGTGCAGATGCATCCGGACGATCGCCAGCGTTTGTCGGCTCGGATGGCCGACGAGCTGAAGTCCGGCGCGACCAGTGCGGTGCTCCGCCTGCCGGCTAACGGCGGCGGATGGACGCCGGTCCACGTCACCATCCACCAGGTTGAACTCGATGATGGTGTCTATGCCGGCATGCTTTCGCTGCGACTCCCCCGCGATGGGGAACTCGCCGAGTCGGGGCTGGCCGTAGAAGGGGTCGTCGGCTAACTAGTCGACTGGCCCGGCCCTCGCCGCGGCCAGGGCTTCACTACCGAACGGTCCACTGACCGGCAGTCCCGCGGTGACCACCACGTCGAGTCGTTCGACCGTGCACCGGTGGACGGTCGCCCCCATGGCCGCCGCCACTGCGGCGGCCTCTCCGCACGCGGCCTGCGGTCCCGCCGCCAGACGCCGCGCCGCGGCAAGTGCGGCGAGATCGGCGGCCGCCTGGGCCCGGTGTCGCGACACCACAGCGGCTGAGGCCCAGAGACAGCCGACGGTGACGCTGATCAGTGCCGCGATAACAAACGCAGTCACGATGGTGGCTACACCGGAGTCGTCACCGATCAGGCTCGGCCGCCGCGACCGCCTCCCCCGAGACGACGAGGCCGGGAAGCAACGGGGTGCGGCCGCTGACCCGAACCAGGAAGTAATCCCCTTCGCGGCGCACCTCCAGTGACGCACCCGAGGGCGCCAGGCCGACGGCGGCCGAGGCAACGTCCCCGCGGGCGGCCAGCCGGGCTGCTTCCCTCGCCGCATCGACGCAGCGGATCTGTAGCGCGGCCGCGGTGATCCCGGCAACGCACAGCACCGCCAGCCCGACCAGAGTCGCGATGGCCAGCGCGGCTTCCACCGTGCCGAAGCCGGCATCACCGCCTAGACCCGGGTACTCAATGCGCGGCTGATGATGTTGGTCAAGGCACCGACGATCGAGTCGCCGGTGACGACGTTGTAGAGGACCGCTCCGAATGCGGCGGCGGCGACGGTCCCGATCGCGTACTCGACTGTCGACATGCCGGTCTCGTCCGCCATCAACAGGCCCACTCGCGCCTGCACGATCCGGAAGATATTGATGATCACTGTGTTTCCTCTCCTCGGGTTGCCGATGAATGTCAGTGACGGTCACAGCAGACCGCCGCCGAAGACCTCGCGGGCCAGCCCCGCAACGACCGGAACGATCCCCAGGCATACGAACGCCGGCAGAAAACACAGACCCAACGGTCCGGCGATCAACACACCGGCCCGTTCAGCGGACGCAGTGGCACGATGGGCGGCGTCCTGGCGGGCTTGCTCGGCAAGCTCCGCGACGCCCTGGGCCAGCGCGGCACCCGATACCGCCGACCGGCGCGCCAACCGCATCAGCGACTCGCACACCGGTGTGGACGCCGGTTCGGATGGTGTCGGCGCGGACCACGCCGTGTCGGCGTCGGCACCCAGGGCCAAAAGATCGGCGGCGCGTTGCAGAACCTCGCGTAGACCCGCGGGCGCTGATGGCGCCGTCACCGCGGCCGCGGTCGGCACCGCCATACCCGCCGAGAGGCACACCGCGAAGATGTCGAGCGCCGACGCCGCAGCAAGGGGATCGACCTCGGTGTGGTCACGCCACCGCGACGACGCGGGCGTCGCTTCCGCTCTGGTGCGGCGCCGGAATTGATGCGGACCGGCCGCAGTCAGGATCGCCACAGCGAGCAGCACCGCCGCGGTGTTCACGTTGCCAGCCGGTCGATGATGTGATCCGCCCATACCAATCCGGCGCAGACCAACGTCACACCTGTCACGAGAAGCCACCCGCCGCCGCCGAGGAGAAATCGCAGGGGCTGGGCACCGATCAGATGGCCCAGCGCCACGCCGAAGACCGGCAAGCCGGCCAAAATCACGGCGGTCGCGCGCGGGCCCGCCAGGGCGGCATCCACCCGGTCGGAAAACCGTTGCCGCTCAACGATGTCGCGGTACGCGGCGGACATCAGCAGCGATATCGGCAGACCGTGATCTGCCGCCAGCCGCCAGCAGACTGCGACACGTGACCAGTGCACCGGCAGCGCCGACGCCGATCCGAGGTCGGCAATGCCCGCCGCCACATCGGACCCCATTCTCGCCCGGGCGGCGAGGGCACGTAAGGCCGTCGCGACGGCGCCGCCGGTATCGGCGGCTTCGGTGGCCGCAGTGTCGTAGGCGCGAACCGGGTGAGCGCCGATGCGCAGTTCACCGACCACGGTCCGCAGCCCCGCGGCCATGGACTCGCCCTGGGTGCGGCGGCAACGCCGGCGGCGGCGACGGCGGAGCCGCAGACCGACCACCGTCGCCGCCAGGGCACCGGCGACAGCCGCCGCCGGGGAGACAAGAGACACGATGGCGCCCAGCGCGGCCGCGATCACCACCACCGCCGCCATCCGTCGGGATCGGTGTGTGGTCTTCGCGCCGCGAAGTCGCCGCCGGCGCGGTGGCGCGGTCACTAGTGCGACGGCGAGCAACGCCGCGGCCACCGAGTGGCCCGTCATGCGACGCCCCGTTCGGCGAGCAGATCGCCCAGCGCCGGCGCACCACTGCCCGCACCCCGCTCCACATGCCATACCGGAAGTGCCTCGAGCATCCCGGCAGCGTCGCGGCGGAGCACGGCAAGTTCCTCCACCTGGCGGCCGCGGGCTCCTCTGCTGACATGCACCACCACCTGGATGGCCGCCGCCAACTGGCTGTGCAGTGCACCGCGGGGCAGCCCGCCCAGGGCTCCCAGCGCCTCCAGCCGGGCCGGCACCTCGGCGGCGCTGTTGGCGTGCACGGTGCCGGCGCCGCCGGCGTGACCGGTGTTGAGTGCCGACAGCAGATCGACCACCTCAGCTCCCCGGACCTCTCCGACGACCAGGCGATCGGGACGCATCCGAAGCGCCTGCCTGACCAGGTCCCGGAGGGTGACTTCACCGATGCCCTCGACATTGGCCGCACGGGCGACCAGTCGGACCAGGTGCGGATGCCGCGGGGCCAATTCCGGGGCGTCTTCGACGCAGATGATGCGCTCGTGTGCGGCGACCGCACCCAGCATCGCAGCCAGCAGGGTGGTCTTCCCGGCGCCTGTCCCGCCGGACACCAGGAACGCCACCCGGGCCTCGATGATTCGGCGCAGCAGTGACTCGGCCTCCGCCGCGATGGCCCCGGCGGCCGTCAACGCGGCGAGGTTCTGGGTGGCGGCGTGAAGCACACGCAATGACAGGCACGTGCCGGCAGCCGCGACAGGGGGCAGCACGGCGTGCAGACGGACACCGAATCGTCCGGAGCCCACCCCGGCGAGGTGGCCGTCGACCCACGGCTGGGCATCATCGAGCCTGCGGCCGGCTGCGACGGCTAACCGCTGCGCCAACCGGCGGACCGCCGCTTCGTCGGCGAAGCGGATATCGCTGCGGGACAAACCGTTTCCGTCGTCAACCCATACCTCATCGGGCGCAGTGACGAGCACATCGGTTGTCGCTTCACCAGCCAGCAACGGTTCCAGGATTCCCGCTCCGGTCATTTCCGTCTCCAGCAGACGCAGGCTGCTGAGCACGTCGGTGTCTCCGAGAACACCCGCGGATTCTGCTCGTATCGCGGCCGCGACAGCAGCCGGACGAACCGGACCCGAATGAGCCACCAGTCGCTCACGGACCCGGTCGATCAGGGACTCACTCATGGGTACATCCCGGCGCTCGATCCACGCACTC
This sequence comes from Mycobacterium sp., assembly GCA_041303735.1. Taxonomy (GTDB): domain Bacteria; phylum Actinomycetota; class Actinomycetes; order Mycobacteriales; family Mycobacteriaceae; genus Mycobacterium. The sequence goes on along the minus strand of JBFYOQ010000132.1, from coordinate 2,612 downwards.
GAGCACCGTGCGAGCGGCGGCGGCCAGAACCGACCGGCGCCGCAGTCGCAGTCCGCCCTGCTCGAGACGGCGGGACAGCATCGGCTCCGGGCGCAGTGCGGCCAACAACGGTGCCGCCACCACTTCGACGGCCTCCCGCGCCGACAGCCCACCAGGCGCCGGGCCGCGAACCACCAGGCCGACGTTGCGATTCATCACGCGGACAGCACCGGTCACCGCGGCGGCAGCCGTGATCGCGCGGATGTCGCAGGTGGTGATGACGACGACCAGGTCGGCCAGTTCGAGCGCGTGAACCGCCGCCGGGCCGAACTGGCGAGGCACATCACAGACCACCGTGGCGCCGCCGCGCCGGCCGGCTTCGGCCACGGCCATAAAGACCTCTGCATCGACGTCGTGGCATGTGCGCGCGGCGGACAGGACGGTGGTATCGCCACGCCGCGGCAGGGCATCTCGCACCGCGGCCCAACTGAGCCGACCGCCCGGCGCACTGAGGTCGGGCCACCGCAGACCCGGTGCGGACTCGATACCGAGCAGCAGGTCCAGCCCACCACCGCTCGGGTCGAGATCGATGAGTAACGCATCGGGGGCGCACAGGGCCAGTGCCGCGGAGAACACCGACGCCCCACCACCTCCCCGGCCCGGCACCACCGCGATGAGCCGGCCCGATCTCCGATGCGGGGATCGGGCCTCCACTGCCTCGGACAGCATCCGGACCAGCGCGGCTTCTTGCGCCGGCAGGATGACGACACCGCGTGCACCCACCTCGACTGCCGCAGACCACGCCGACGGCGATGGTTCGGCAGCGACGATCAAGACAACACCCTCGCGTCGTGGCAATCCCTCGCGCACGCAGCGAATTGCGGCGTGTTCGTCGACGAGTACCGCGGCAGCTGCCAGCCAATTCATCCTCGCCGGCTCCGCCGCCCTCATCACCCGCACACCGGCGGCGGCAGCAACCCGATCGGCGTCGGCGGACAGATCATCGTCGCCGAGAATCGTCAGCACCACGGTCGTCCCGGCCACGGCACCACCGTGCTCGGCACAGCCAGACGCAGCCAGTCGGTGGGAAAAAGGCTGTGGATAAAGGACGACCCTCGCCAGGGGGGGAGGAGGCGAGGGTCGTCGTGTATCAGCCCCGGGGGGTCGGGCTGATGCACACCCGGCACAGGCCGAGTTGGCCTCACTATACACACGGCGAACCGTGCCGAGGCAAGCATTGTGGAGGGCCGAAAACTGCGTTTTTCCTGTGAATTTACAGTCACCGCCAGGTGTCGCAGTCTGCCTTTTTCCGGCTCGTCGGCGGCGGTACGGTGCCGTCATTCGATACTGCGCTTTGACTCTTGATGTGACCGCCGTCACGGAGTACAAAGGAGGTACGGAAGCTTGGAGCGGCCAAGGCAGCGCCGGAAGAGAAGGTTCTGCCTCCCGGGCCAGGCGACCCAGCACGGTACCGGGCACCCACGCGGAGCACGCCGCGGAGATGGCAAAAGTGTTGCGGGCCTGCGTAACTGCGGGAGTGAATGTTCCTGGCTCTATGGGTGGAGCGCAGAGTTGAAACTCACCGCAGGATCGCCGAGGCCTACCCACGCAACCCACCGAGCACGCTTGGTAACCACGGATCCGTGTTGGCGGGCGGCGAGCCGAACCGAGTTCGGAGCGCCGCCCGCTTTCATGCCTGGTTCGCCGCCTCCGCGATCGACAGTGCTTCTCGCGCACCGTCTTCCAGAGCGCGGCAACACATCACCAGCCAGGGACCGACTCCGTCGGGTCCACTCCGCGCGAAGCCTGCGGCGGCGCTGCGGTACTCGTCGGCACGTCGCAGCCAGTAAACCTCGGGGACCCCGAGGCCATGGGGATCAAGCCCGGAAGCGATCGTCACCAACCGTGAGACTGCCCGTGCGACAACACCATCGGCGCTGCCGAACGGCGCCAGCGTCAGTAACTCGCCGTGTGCCACCGCGGCCAGCACAGGGGCGGGCACGGCGCTCTCGCCGGTGACAAGGCGAGTCATCAGATCGAGGCGCGGACTGATCTCGGGCCGCTGACGCGGGCGGCCCAGTTGCGAATCGTCCACCAGATCCGCAGCGGCCAGCGCGTGCAGTCGGGCCAGTGCCTGCAACGGGGCGCGCTGCCAGACGCCGACCAGACTGGTGGTTCCGCCCTCGAGTGCCTGACCTACCCGCAGTGCGCCCGACAGCACCGGATCGTCGGATCCCGATGTCGCCTCAAGTTGCACGCCACCACCGTCCAGTGCCGAGGAGGACCGGGCCCCGCGCACCGCCGACTCGGCCGCCGTCACCGGCCAGTTGCGCAGATTCGTCCGATGCCGGTGCGCCTTACCGAGCGCAACCCGCGCGGCCTCGGCCGCCTCGGCCACACCGGGCAGATCGACCAGCGGCGCCAACAGATCGCGGGTGCGCCCCCGGGAAGCACCGGTAGTCACGTTCGGTCACGCTACCCGTGCGCGATTGTCACCGCGCAGACGACCACGGGTGACTACGCTCGATTCATGGCTGAGGCGCACACAGACGCTCCCGTTTACTACCCACCGTCGGCAGACTTCGCCCAGAACGCCAATGCGACGGCTGACCTCTACCGCGAGGCCGAGGCCG
>JBFYOQ010000131.1:0-8456 GCA_041303735.1 Mycobacterium sp. | reverse complement strand
CCGGCATCGCGGGCCCAGCGCCGGTTACCGTCGCACAGGACGGCGATATGGCGCGGAAGTGCGGATTTGGACTGAGCGAGCTCCTGCCGCAACCGCATCTCGTAGAGCCGGTAGGCCGGCTCCTTGAGGCGTCGCGGAATGATCTCCACAGGAGACGAGACTACTGTGGCGACGGGCGGCACACGCGCACATGGCGCGTCCGCCGCGGCAACGGAGGCCGAGATGACCGCACGCAGCGACATCGGCGAACCCTCTCGGCCCGAACCCGCCGAGGACTTCCCCGAGGCCGTCGTCGACGAACTCGCCCACCTGCTGCACAAGCCACGCGCCCGCGGCTGGATCCACGTCTACTCAGCGGTCGTCGCGGCCGTCGCCGGGGCGGCCCTGGTGTCGGTCTCGTGGGCGTTGGACTCCACCCGCGCCGGCATGGCCACCCTGATCTACACCGTGACGAGCGTGGCGATGTTCGCCGTCAGCGGCACCTACCACCGGGTGCACTGGCGCTCGCGGACCGCAGCCATGTGGATGAAGCGGCTGGACCACTCGATGATCTTCATCTTCATCGCCGGCAGCTACACACCGTTCGCCCTGCTCGCCCTGCCGGAGAGCGACGGCTGGACGCTGCTGTGGATCGTCTGGGCCGGGGCGCTGGCCGGCGTGCTGCTCAAGATGTGCTGGCCCACCGCACCCCGCTGGGTCGGGGTTCCGCTGTACCTGCTGCTGGGCTGGGTCGCGGTGTGGTTCGTCGGCCCGATCATGCATGGCGCCGGCTTGGCCGCGGTGGTGTTGCTGATCGTCGGTGGGGTGCTCTACAGCGTCGGCGGGGTGTTCTACGCACTCAAATGGCCCGACCCGTGGCCGCGCACCTTCGGTCACCACGAGTTCTTCCACGCCTGTACGGCGGTGGCCGCGGTCTGCCACTACATCGCGATGTGGTTCGCCGTCTTTTGGACGACCTAGCTTGGATGACCTAGCTTGGACGACCTAAGCCTGCGCTACACCTGCGTCGCGTCGGCGAACGACCAGTAGGCCTTCATGGACGTGATCTTGCCGTCGGCGTCGAACACCATCACATCGATCGGCTGGATGCGGACCTTGTGCCCGCCGGCGTCGACGGTGATGACGAACATGAAGGCCGCCTCGTGGCCGGCCACCCGCAGTGCCAGTAATTCCGTTGTGCGCTCGGCGTTTTCGACGTTCTTGAAGAATCCATGAATGGCCCCGCGACCGATGTGCACCTCACCGCCGCCGACCGGGTCCTCGACGGTCGCATCGTCGGCGAACAGCGCCGCGATCTCGTCGGCGGTGCCGCCGGCGACCAACTCCAGATAGCGGTGCACGGCGGACTCGACCTGTTCGGCGCTGACCATGGCGCCACGCTACACGCGCACGCCCAGGGCGGCAGCGAGTTCCTCAGGTCCGATCACCGGGAGGTCGCATACCTGGCCGCGACAGATGTAGGCCGCGTCCGCGCCGTTGATGCGGCCGCGGCCGGCCAGCAGTGGCATGGAGTCGATCTCGCCGCCGATGACGACGGCCCCGCCCGGGGCGATCCGGCGCGCCACCGCCAGCAGGTCCGAGTGGCCGCCCGCGGTGGAGACAGCCACCTGCAGCGGGCCGCGCACGGCGGCCTCGGCCATGGCAAGCCAGTGGCCCGCTGAGCGGGGTGCCCGCGCCAGCAGTGGGGATGCGGCCAGCAGCGCCTCGGCCGCGGCCTCGCTGTAGCGCCCGGCCCGGTCGGCGTCGACGAGATGGGCTGCGGTGAGCAACGCCTCGGCGATCGACGAGGCACCCGAGGGGGTGGCGCCGTCGACCGGGTCGGCGGGGCGGACCATCAATTGCTCGGCGTCGTCGGCGGCGTCGTACCAGCGGCCGGGCCGGTCGGGGTCGGCGAAGTGCGCCAGCGCGACGTCGATCAACTCAGTGGCCGTCGTCAGCCAGGACTGCTCGCCGGTCAGCTGGTGAAGGCTGAGCAGCCCGGTGGCCAGCATGGCGTAGTCCTCCAGGATCGCCGCGCTCTGACCGGCCCGGCCGCCGAGGCTGGCCCGGCGCAGTCGGCCGTCGATGAGGTGCAGCGCCACAACGCCGCGCGCACAGCGTTGCGCCGCCTCCAGCAGGCGTGGGTCCTGAAGCGCCACGCCGGCCTCGGCGAGCGCGGTGATCGCCAGGCCGTTCCACGCGGTGACGATCTTGTCGTCGCGTGGCGGTTGCACTCTGGTGCGCCGCTGCGCCAGCAGCGCCGATCGCACCCGTGCCAGGCGGGACTCGTCGTCGGGATCGCGCGGCAGTTGCAGCACCGACGTCCCGTGCTCGAAGCTGCCCTGATCGGTGACCGCGAAAAGCGTTGCCGCCCAATCGCCGTCGTCATCGCCGAGGACCTCGCGCAGTTGTCCGGGTGTCCACACATAGGTGGAGCCCTCGGTCCCGGCGGCGTCGGCGTCCAGCGATGAGATGAACATGCCATCGCTGGAGAGGTCGTCGATCAGGAACGCCGCAGTCTCGGCCGCCACCCGGCGGGCCAGCGGATCACCGGTGCGCCGCGCCCAGTGCGCATAGACGCGCAGCAGCAGCGCGTTGTCGTAGAGCATCTTCTCGAAGTGCGGCACCACCCACTCAGCGTCGACGCTGTAGCGGGCGAACCCGCCGGCCAACTGGTCATATATGCCGCCGCGGGCCATCGCCTCGCAGGTGCGGCGCACAGCGGCCAGAGGGACCGGCGAGGCGGTGCGCTCGTGCGCCCGCAGGAGGGCTTCCAGCAGCGCCGAGGGTGGGAACTTCGGTGCGCCGCCGAACCCGCCGCGCGCGGTGTCCTCGTCGCGCAGGACGGCCGCGACGGCCTGATCGCACAGCGATTCGGTGACCTCCGTCCCGCCGCCGAAATGTCCGGCCGCCATTTTCCGCAACTCCCCGGCGATCGACTCGGAGGCCTGCTCGACCTCGTCGCGTCGGTTGCGCCAGGTGTCGGAGACCGCGGCCAGCAGTTGCAGGAACTGCGCCTTGGGGTAGTAGGTGCCGCAGAAGAACGGCCGGCCGTCGGGGGTGAGGAAGCAGGTCATCGGCCAGCCGCCATGACCGGTCAGCGCGACGGTGGCGTTCATGTAGATGGCGTCGAGATCGGGCCGTTCCTCGCGGTCGACCTTGATGCAGACGAACTCGGTGGTCGCCGCGGCCACCTCGGCGTCCTCGAACGACTCGTGCGCCATCACATGGCACCAGTGGCAGGCGGCATAACCGATCGACAGCAGGATCGGCACGTCACGGCGGCGGGCATCGTCGAGGGCGTCGGTGGTCCACTCCTGCCAGGCCACCGGGTTGTCGGCATGCTGGCGCAGGTAGGGGCTGGTGGACTCGCCGAGTCGGTTAACCGGCGGACTCACGCGGGGGGACCTCGGCGTCGGGTTCGGTGGCAGTCCCGGAATCGGCCGACTCGGCCGGTTGGCCGGACTCGGCCTCGAAGGACTGCGGCACCCGCTTGAGGTGCCGGTTCATCGAGCGCACCAGCATGAAGACCCCGATCACCAGCAGCAGCACGACGAGAAGGCCGATCGGGCTGGCCTTGCCGTAGTCGGGGCCCCGATTGGTCTCCTCAGCGAGCAGCAGACCCACGGTCAGATACGTCATTCAAAGACCTCGATTCCGGCGAACAAGTCGTCTTCGGGCAGCGTGGCGGCCACCCGCGAGCGGGCCAGTTCGAATTCCTCGGTCGGCCACAATCGCTGCTGCCAATCCAGGGGCGTGGCGAAGAAGAATCCGCCCGGGTCGATCTGGGTGGCATGCGCCCGCAGCGCCTCGTCACGCCGGTCGAAGTAGGCCGCGCAGTGGATGCGGGTCGTCACCCGGTTCACGTGCGGGTCATTGGCCGGGTCCCAGTTCTCCAGCCACTCGGCGAACGGACCCTCCTGGCCGTTGAGGGCGAACTCGTCCTGCAGCATCTGCATACGCTTCCGCAGGAAGCCGTGGTTGTAGTAGAGCTTGCTCACCGGCCACGCAGGGCCGGCCTCGGGATGCAGTGCCGGGTCGGCGGCGGCCTCGAACGCGGCCACCGAAACCTGATGGCAGCGAATGTGATCCGGGTGCGGATAGCCGCCGTTCTCGTCGTAGGTGGTCATCACGTGCGGGCGGAACTCACGGATCAGCTTCACCAGTTCGGCGACCGGCTCCTCCAGCGGCACCAGCGCGAAGCAGCCGTCCGGCAGCGGCGGGAGCGGGTCGCCCTGGGGCAGGCCGGAGTCGACGAAACCGAGCCAGGTGTGCTCCACGCCCAGGATCTCGGCGGCTCGGGCCATCTCGTCGCGGCGGACGTCGGCGATGCGCCCATGCACCTCCGGCAGATCCATCGAGGGGTTGAGGATGTCGCCGCGCTCACCCCCGGTGAGGGTGACCACCAGGACCCGGTGTCCCTCGTCGGCATACCGCGCACAGGTCGCCGCGCCCTTGCTGGACTCGTCGTCCGGATGGGCATGAACCGCCATCAAGCGCAGTTCGGTCACGTCGTCCTCTTCGTGCTCGTATGTGATCGTCCGGTGCCGCGGGGGTCGCCCGGTAGGTTCAGGTCCTAATAGTCCCACCCGCGCCATGGCCGACTGAAATCACGCCCGAGGGAGAGGTGTCAGCAGACCATGACCGATCGCAGCACCGGCCCGGTTCGCCCGGTGTCGCGGTACGGCCGGCCCCGGGGTCTCTCGACCGGCCGCGGGCGCATCGCGCTGTGGCTGGGGATCCTGGTGGCTGCGGTCGGCGTGGCACTGGCGGCGGTGGCCTACCAGCGGTACGAGGCCCTCGACGTCGAGGGCGAGACGGCCGCCTTCACGGTCCTGGATGACCAGACCGTCGAGATAACGATCAGCGTGACCCGAAAGGATCCGTCCCGGCCGGCGGTGTGCATCGTGCGGGCACGCTCCTACGACGGCGCCGAAACGGGCCGACGGGAGGTCCTGGTGGGCCCGTCGAAGGCCAAGACCGTGCAGGTCACCACCACGGTGAAATCCTTCCGCCGGCCGGTCGTCGGCGACATCTACGGCTGCGGGATCGACGTTCCGGAGTACCTGCTCGGCGGGTGAGGGCCCTGGGGAAACCCCGTTACCACCGGCAACGGCGGTGCTATGCTTGACCGATACACGGTTCCTGCTGGGAGCCGTGTCTTGCTTCATTAGCGCGTTATTCGCCGCTCTACAGCAATGCACGCGGGAACACCCCGCACCTTCCCGGCAGCGACGACGCCACTGCCCCGCGAGACTGCGCGGACAACGATCACGAGGAGCGCTCAGGGAGATGACCGATACCCAGGTGGTCTGGCTGACGCAGGAGTCCTACGACAAGCTCAAGGCCGAACTCGATCAGCTGATCGCACACCGCCCGATCATCGCCGCCGAGATCAACGACCGGCGCGAAGAGGGCGATCTGCGGGAGAACGGCGGATACCACGCCGCGCGTGAGCAGCAGGGCCAGGAGGAGGCCCGCATCCGCCAGCTTCAGGAGTTGCTGAACACCGCCAAGGTGGGCGAGGCCCCCAAGCAGTCCGGCGTCGCGCTGCCCGGTTCGGTGGTGAAGGTGTACTACGACGGCGACAAGTCGGACACCGAGACGTTCCTGATCGCCACCCGCCACGATGTCGTCGGCCACGAGAGCCTCGAGGTCTACTCGCCGAACTCACCGCTCGGTTCGGCTCTGTTGCAGGCCAAGGCGGGCGAAACCCGCTCCTACACCGTGCCCAACGGCAAGACCGTCAAAGTCACGCTGATCAGCGCCGAGCCGTATCACGCCTAGCCGGCGTGCCCCATGGCGCAGATCGCTGAGGACCTGCTTCTGCTGTTGCTGGACAACGAGTCCGGACAGCCGCGCCTGCACCGCTCCGCTCTGGGCCGGGTGCTCGCGGCGGCACTGCTGCTAGACCTCGCTCACGACTGCCGGGTACGCCCGGCGGTCCCGGGCGACGCGGCGCAGCCGGGACATCTGGTGGCCCTGATCGGTCCGGTGCCGATGGACCCCGCGGTCCGGCCGGCGCTGGCGCTGCTCGAACGCGGGCCGATCACCGCCGACGCGGCGATCACCGCACTGCGCAAGCGCGCCGAGGACGACGTGCTCGACCAACTGCTGCGGACCGGCCAGATTCATCAGATCCAGCTGTCGTCACACCGGTTGCGGCGCAACAGCTATGCCTGGCCCATGCACGACCGCCGGCGGATCGACGATGTGCGCGGCGCGCTCAACGGCGCGCTGTTTGCGGCCCGGCCCCCGCAGCCGTCGACCGCGGCGGTCATCGCGCTGTTGCATACGACCGGCGGTCTCGGCGCAGCAATGGGCCTCGACGGGAGCGGCCTTGCCCAGGCCGGGCACCGGGCAGCGGAGATCACCTCCGGCGCGTGGGGGCAGGGGTCGTCTGCCGGCGACGTCAACCTCGCGGTGACCGCGGCGACGGTACTGCCGGCGCTGGGCTGATCGAGACCGTCACGTCAGGGACCGCTCGAGGTCGGCGATCAGGTCGGCCGGGTCCTCGATACCGACCGACAGTCGCACCAGATCCTCGGGAACCTCCAACCGCGAACCCGCCGTCGACGCGTGCGTCATGGCCCCGGGGTGCTCGATCAGGGATTCGACGCCGCCCAGCGATTCGGCGAGGATGAAGATCTCTGTGGCCGAGCAGAACTTACGCGCCGCCTCCGCTCCGCCGCTCATGCGGACCGACACCATGCCGCCGAACCCCGTCATCTGCCGGGCGGCCACGTCGTGTCCGGGATGATTCGGCAGACCCGGGTAGAGCACCTGGCTGATCGCCGGGTGCTCGGCGAGGAACTGCGCGACCCGCATCCCGTTCTCGCTGTGCCGCTGCATCCGCAACTCCAGGGTCTTGAGCCCCCGCATGGTCAGATAGGCGTCGAACGGGCCGGGCACCGCACCCGCGCCGTTCTGCAGGAACGCGAACTTGGCGTCGAGTTCCGCACTGTCGGTGATCAGCGCTCCGCCGACCACATCGGAGTGCCCACCGATGTATTTGGTGGTGGAATGCAACACGATGTCGGCGCCGAGGCCAAGCGGCTGCTGCAGGGCCGGTGAGGCAAAGGTGTTGTCCACCAACACCATTGCACTGGCGCCGTGGCCGATCTCGGTCAACGCCGCGATGTCGGCGATTGACAGCAGAGGATTGGTGGGGGTCTCCACCCAGATCATCCGGGTGCGCTCGGTGATCGCCGCGCGGACGGCGTCGAGGTCGGACAGATGTACCGGCGTGTGCGCCACTCCCCATTCCCGGAACACCTTGTCGATGAGCCGGAAGGTGCCGCCGTAGGCGTCGTCGGGGATGACGATGTGATCACCGGGGCGCAGCACCGCTCGCAGCGCGCAGTCGCTGGCGGCCATACCCGAACTGAAGGCGCGGGCGAAGGCGCCGTCCTCCACCGCGGCCAGCGAACTCTCCAGCGCCGTGCGGGTGGGGTTGCCCGTGCGTGCGTACTCGTAGCCGCTGCGGAGCCCGCCCACGCCGTCTTGGGCGAAGGTGCTGCTGGCGTAGATCGGGGCGTTGACCGCCCCGGTGGCGGGGTCGGGCCGGTAGCCGGCGTGGATGGCGCGGGTGGCGAAGCCGTAGCGCCGATGTGAGTCAGTCATCGCATTCGAGCCTAGGCCTCCGAGCCGCAGCGGTTGCGGCGTGGACGTCCCTAGACGCCGGCCGGCGCCACCGAGCCGCCACTGAGCGTGCGGTAGGTGTAGACCACGAACAGGTAGGCCAGCGGCGCGGTGACCAGCAGTCCCACCCCGCACAGCAGGGCACCGACGGCCAGCAGGGCGAGGCTCAGCAGCCAGGCCAGCAGCACCTTGCCGAAGTGGGTCTTGGTGATGTCGATGCTGGCCTTGATGCCGTCGATCGGTGAGAGGTTGCGGTCCACGATCGCCACTGTGGAGAACAACGTGAACACCGTGACCAGCAGACCCGGCAGGATGCACAGCACCACGCCGATCCCCGTGAGGATGCCGACGATCAGCGACGCGATCACCACCGAGACGACGTTGCGCGGCCGGAAGAACGATCCGACCGACACCGGCTGACCGTTGGCGATGTCGAGCAGGCCGCCGTAGTACGCCGAGGCGACAACCCCGCTGACCACAATCTGCACCAGCGAGGAGAGGATCAGTACCGCGATGCCGGCGCCGCTGATGGTGCGTGTGGTGCTCTCGATCAGAGAGTCGCCGGTTTCGGTAACGGTGAAGGCCTCCGGTGAGACCGCCTGCAGCAGTTGGCTGGAAAGCATGTTGAGCACGACCAGCAGCAGGCCGAACACCAGCGTTGCCACCAGCAGCGGAACCGCGTTGCGGGCGAACTTCTGCCAGGCCCACGTCAGCGCGTCGCCGATGCTGTACGACGGTCCGGGTGCGCCGTACCCGGGTGGCGGCGGCGCCCAGCCGCCCTGCTGCGGCGGGGGTGGATAGCCGCCCTGCGGCGGGGGTGGATAGCCGCCCTGCGG
>JBFYOQ010000130.1:0-5234 GCA_041303735.1 Mycobacterium sp. | reverse complement strand
ACGATGATCTGCGCGACCTTGGCCGACGGGCCGGACGCCTGGGAGGTCTCGGTGCTCTGCGGGGCCGGCGGCGGGTCGACGGTGCACCCGGCCACCAGCAGCACCGAGGACAGAGCGGCGGATCGCAGACCCTGCCGCCGCCTCAGCACGCCCCTCAGGGTATCGACCGCCGGACGGCGGGGCCGCTCACGCCTTGACCGACTTGGCACGCGATCGGTTGCGGCCGCGGGTGGTGGCGTCGAGTTCCGCCTTGCGAACCCGGACGATCTCGGGGGTGACTTCCACGCATTCGTCCTCGGCGCAGAACTCCATGGCCTGTTCGAGTCCCAACTCCAGCGGACGGGCCAGGGTCTCCATCACATCCGATGTCGACTGCCGCATGTTGGTCAGCTTCTTCTCCCGGGTGACGTTGACGTCGAGGTCCTCGGCGCGCGGGTTGATTCCGACGACCTGGCCCTCGTAGGTGTCGTCGCCGGGCTCGACGAAGAACTGGCCGCGGTCGGCGAGCTGGATCATGGCGAACGGTGTCACCGACCCGGTGCGGTCACTGACCAGCGAACCGGTGTGCCTCGCCCGGATCTCCCCGGCCCACGGCCGGTAGCCGTCGAACACCGCGTTGGCGATGCCGGTGCCGCGGGTCAGTGTCAGGAAGTCGGTGCGGAAGCCGATGAGTCCGCGGCTGGGGACGATGAAGTCCATCCGGACCCAGCCGGCGGCGTGGTTGGCCATCTCTTCCATCCGGCCCTTGCGGGCGGCCATCAGCTGGGTGACCGCGCCGACGAACTCTTCGGGGCAGTCGATGGTCATGGCCTCGAACGGCTCGTGCAGCTTGCCGTCGATGGTGCGGGTGACGACCTGCGGCTTGCCGACCGTCAACTCGAAGCCCTCTCGGCGCATCTGCTCGACCAGTACGGCCAGCGCCAGCTCACCGCGGCCCTGCACCTCCCAGGCGTCGGGGCGGCCGATGTCGACCACCCGGATCGAGACGTTGCCGACCAGTTCGCTGTCCAGCCGGGACTTGACCATGCGGGCGGTCAGCTTGTGGCCGGAGACCTTGCCGGCCAGCGGTGAGGAGTTGGTGCCGATGGTCACTGAGATGGCCGGCTCGTCGACGGCGATGCGGGGCAGCGCGTGGGCGTGGTCGGGGTCGGCCAGGGTGTCGCCGATCATGATCTCCGGCATGCCCGCCACGGCGACGATGTCCCCGGCGACAGCCTCCTCTGTCGGTGAGCGCTCGACGCCGACGGTGGTCAGCAGTTCGGTGATCTTGGCGTTCGTGATGACGGGCAGCCCGTCGACCTCGCGCATCCAGGCCACCTGCTGGCCCTTGCGGAGCTTGCCGTTGTAGATACGGATCAGCGCCAGCCGGCCCAGGAACGCCGAGGCGTCAAGGTTGGTGACCAGGGCCTGCAGCGGCGCCTCCGGGTCGCCCTTGGGCGGCGGGATGTGCTCGAGCAGCACGTCGAAAAGGGCGTCGAGGTTCTTCCCCGCGGGGTTCTCCCCGTTGGCGGGTTCGACGGTGCTGGCGATGCCCGCGCGGCCCGAGGCGTACAGCGTGGGCAGCCCCAGGGCATCCTCGGCGGCCTTCTGGGCCTCCTCGTCGAGGTCGGAGGCGACGTCGAGCAGCAGGTCGTGGCTTTCGGAGACGACCTCGGCGATCCGGGCGTCGGGTCGGTCGGTCTTGTTGACCACCAGGATCACCGGCAGGTGCGCCGACAGTGCCTTGCGAAGTACGAAGCGGGTCTGCGGCAGCGGGCCCTCGGAGGCGTCGACGAGTAGCAGCACCCCGTCGACCATGGACAGCCCGCGTTCCACCTCGCCGCCGAAATCAGCGTGGCCGGGGGTGTCGATGACGTTGATCACCGTCATGGTGCCGTCGGCGTGCCGGCGGTGCACGGCGGTGTTCTTGGCCAGGATGGTGATGCCCTTTTCCTTCTCCAGATCCCCGGAGTCCATCAGCCGCTCGATGGTGTCGTCGCCCCGGTGGGTCAGGGCGCCGGACTGCCGGAGCATGGCATCGACCAGCGTGGTCTTGCCGTGGTCGACGTGGGCGACGATTGCGACGTTGCGGAAATCGGGGGTGGGCACGCCGGAGATTGTCTCAGTGTGGGAGCCGGTTCGCGAAAACGCGCTACCGCCCCAGCTGGGTTGTGGGGCTCTCGCTACGGCCCCACCGGGGCGGTGGGGCTGAACACCACCGGCATTTCCTCGAGCCCGGAGACGAAGTTGGCCGGGCGCAGAGGCAGGTCGGCGTCACCGGCGAGACGCAGATCGGGCATCCGCGCCAGCACCCGCCGGGTCATGGTGGCGATCTCGAGGCGGGCCAGCTGGTTCCCCAGGCAGAAGTGCGTTCCGAAGCCGAAGGTGACGTGATTGTTGGGTGTTCGGCCGATCCGGAAGCGCTCGGGGCCGTCGAACACCGACTCGTCGAAGTTGGCCGACTCGAACAGCAGCAGGATCTTCTCGCCCGCGCGCAACGCGGTCCCGTGGAAGTCGGCGTCGGCGGTGAGTGTGCGGCACATGTTCTTGATGGGTGTGGTCCAGCGCAGCATCTCCTCGACCGCGTCGTCCATGAGCGCGGGGTCGGCCTTCAATGCCGCCCACTGCTCCCGGTGACGCAGGAGCTGTTCGGTGCCACCGGAGAGGGTGTGACGGGTCGTCTCATCTCCACCGATGAGGATCAGCAGCGTCTCGTAGACGATCTGATCGTTCGTCAGCCGTTCTCCCTCGACCTGTGCGGTGATCAGAATGCTGACCAAGTCATCGGAGGGGTCTTGCCGCCGCGCTGCGATGAGGTGGTCCATGAAGTCCTTGTAGGAGGTCAGCGACTCCACCGCTGCGGCCCGCGCGGACTCCGATGCCGACGAACTGAGCGCCACCACCATGTCGTCGCTCCACGCCAGCAGGGTGGCACGGTCGCGTGGGGCGACGCCGAGCATGTCGCCGATGACGGCCATGGGAAGTGGCGCCGCGAGATCGCGGACGAAATCGCACTCACCGCGTTCACACACCGCGTCGATAAGCGTGTCGCACAGTGCCACAATGGATTCCGCGCGATCACGAACACCCTTGCGGGTGAAGCCCGCATTGACCAGCTTGCGGCGGACAAGATGCGCCGGGTCATCCATGTCGATCATGTAGGGCAGAACAGGACTCGTCGGGCGAATGCCGCCGGCGTTCGAGAACAGCTCAGGTGCGCGTTCGGCATCGATCACACCGCGATGGGTGGCGATGGCGCCGAGCCCGTTGCGGTCACGGAACACCGGCTCATGCTCGCGCATCCACCGATACGCGGCACGGGCGTCGCCACCGGCATAGAACCGCCCATCGGTGAGGTCGACATCAGGCCGGCTGTTCATAGAGCGATCTTAATGACGCGAAACCTACTTCGCTAGATCTGCTTGTCCAGGTGGTCCCGCAGGTCAGCCAGCCAGGCCCGGTCGGCGGGCACCCAGGCGACCTCGCTCAGTTCGCCCGCGGCGACCCAGCGCAGCGCGCCGTGGTCGTGGTTCTGCAGCGCGCCCCCGGTCTGGGTCACCCGGTAGGCGCGCAGCACGATCGCCTCACCGACGGAGACGTCGGCGCCCAGGCGCTCGCCGACGACCACCTCGATCCCCAGTTCCTCGAGCAGTTCGCGGCGCAGGGCCATCGCCTCTGTCTCCCCCGGCGCGACCTTGCCACCCGGCAGTTCCCACAGGCCCGCCAGCTCCGGCGGACGTCGACGCTGGGCGAGCAGCAGCGCCGAGCCCCGGATGAGGGCACCGGCAACGACGACCTGGGGGGCCATGGCGTGTGACGGTATACCGTCGAGGTATGGCTGTTCTCAGTGATCAGGAAGTGGATACCGCCGCCCGGACCCTCGACGGCTGGGTGCGCTCGGACGGGGCGCTCCGGCGGTCGGTGACCTTCGACTCCTTTCTCGACGGAATCGACGGCGTGCGCCGTATCGCGGAGCTGGCCGAGCGCGCCGACCATCATCCCGATATCGACATCCGTTGGCGCACGGTGAATCTGGCCCTCTCGACGCACTCCGCGGGTGGCATCACCGAACAGGATGTTGCGCTGGCCCGCGAGATCGACGCGCTGTTCGCCCGGTAGCGGCGATCCAGGCCAGGGTGGCCAGCACTGCCACGATGTACACCAGGCCCGCCCATGCCAGATACCACGGCCGGCCGATCTGCCAGATGGTCGGCTGGGCGAAGCTCAGCAGCCACGGCACGCCGACGATGGCCAGCGCCAGCCACCCCACACCCAGCACGCGGGCGCCACGGCGCTGAGACCACGGCCCGCTCAGCAGCCAGATCGCCAGCGGCACCAGCCACACCCAGTGGTGGGTCCAGGAGATCGGTGAGAGCAGCAGGCCGAAGAGTTGGACCACCAGCAGCGAGCCCAGTCTCTCGCCCGCCAGCCCGCGCCAGGCCAGCACCGCCAGCACCGCCGTCCCGGCGATCGCCGCCAGCACCAGCGGGCCGTACCCGGCGTCGTACCCGAGCAGACGGGAGATGCCGCCGCGCCAGGACTGGTTGAAGGAGGTGCCGATCGGGCCCACCCGTCCGGCGTCGCCCAACAGATCGGTGAAGTAGTACCGGGCCTGCTCGCCGATCACCGCGATCGACACCGCCACCGTGGCGGCGAAGACCACCGCCGAAAAAGCAGCTGTGCGCCACCGGCGCATCCCCAGGAAGTAGAGGCCGCTGACCGCCGGAGTCAGTTTCACCCCCGCCGCCAGCCCGACCAGCAGACCGGAGACCCACCATCGGCTGCTGTAGACGGCGGCGAGCACCGCCAGCACCAGGATGACGTTGACCTGTCCGTAGTCGAACGTGCTGCGCAGCGGTTCGGTCCAGATGGCCAGCGCCGTCCATGCCATGGTGTCGGCGTGCCGCTCGCCGGCAGGCACACCGAGCAGGCGCTGACTCAGTCGCACCACGCCGTAGAGGGCGGCGATGGTGCCCAGTTGCCAGCACAGGGCGACTAGGCCGAACGGCAGCCGGCTCAGCGGGTAGAACACCAGGGCCGCGAACGGCGGATAGGTGAACGGCAGCGGGAAGTCCGGGGTCTGGTCTGCATACACGTAGGAGTAGAGGGTGCCGGGGTGATCGAGGGCGGCTGCGCCGCCGAGATAGACGTGCAGGTCGACGAAGTTCGCGCCATTGGGCACCAGATAAGTCCATGCCAGTCTCGCCGTCACGCTCGCCGCCAGCAGCAGCGGCGCCAGTCGGAGGATCCGCGCG
>JBFYOQ010000129.1:0-6946 GCA_041303735.1 Mycobacterium sp. | reverse complement strand
AGCGGCGCCATCGACCCAGCGTCGCGACGATGCCGCCGGTGAAAGCGGCGGAGGAGAAGCGGCGCCATCGACCCAGCGTCGCGACGATGCCGCCGGTGAAAGCGGCGGAGGAGAAGCGGCGCCATCGACCCAGCGTCGCGACGATGCCGCCGGCCCGCACCGCCGAGATCGACACCACGGTCGCGGCTTGACCCGATTCCGCGACCCTGGTGTCGCAGTGGCGGAAGGGGCGCAGGGTCAGCCCGCCTCTTGGGCGGGCTGGGGCGGTGGCGCCGGGAGCACCGCGACAAGCTCGCGTTCGACGGCATCGCGCGCAGCGGCCGTGTCGGGAGCCGAGATCGCGAACACATCGACCACCGAGGAACCCAGGGTGGTGATCTTGGCCCACGCGATGTCGCAGCCCGCGCGTTCGAAGACGGCCGTGAGGATGGCCAGCAGGCCAGTGCGGTCGGTGGTGCGGATCTCCACCCGGTCGACGCCATCGTCGCCGCCCTCGTCGCCGCCCTCGTGGCCACCCGGATGCCACAGGATCACCGGTGGGGCCGACGCCGCAATGGGCACCGCGGGCCTGTGCTCGCCGGCGCGTCCGGTGCCGTGCTGCCCGGCGTCGCGGTCGCGCTTCTCCAGCGCGCCCATCACGTCCAGTTCACCGCCCAGCGCCAGGATGAACTGCTGACGCAGCAGTTCGGCGGCAGGCGGCTCCCCGAAGTGCGGCGACACCACGAAGGTGTTGATGGCGCAGACCCCGTGGGCCGACCGGGCGCTGTTCACCGCGGCCGAATGCACGCTCAGCGAGTTCAGCGCCAGGACGCCGGCTGCTTTCGACAACAGACCGCGCCGGTCCGGGGCGATCATCGTGACCCGGTAGGTGTGCGGGCACTCGGCCGGTTCCAGCTCCACATGCACCCCACCGTCGCGCGCCAGTGATACATGCTCCGGGGCAACGGGATCCGGCTCCACCGGCACATCCCCGGCCATCTGCCCGCGGCAGCGCCGCACCAGATCGCCGATCAGCGCCGCCTTCCAGTCGCCCCAGACTCCCGGCCCGGTGGCCAGCGAATCGGCCTCGGCGAGCGCGTGCAGCAACTCCAGCAGCAGTGAGTCCCCGCCGAGGGTCTCGATCACGCCGGTGATGGTGGCCGGGTCGGCGAGATTGCGCCGGGTCGCAGTGATCGCCAGCAGCAGATGATGACGCACCATCGCCGAGAGCAGCCGGACATCGGAGGGCCACAGGCCCAGCCGGTTGCCCACCCGTTCGGCCAGATCCGCGCCGATCTCGCTGTGGTCACCGCCACGGCCCTTGCCGATGTCGTGCAGCAGCGCCCCCAGCACCAGTAGATCGGGCCGGGACACCCTGGTGGTCAATGCGCTTGCCCGCGAGACGGTTTCGACCAGATGGCGGTCGACGGTCCAGATGTGCATCGGGTCGCGCGGCGGTAGATCGCGCACCGCACCCCACTCCGGGAAGAGCCGGCCCCATAGCCCGGTCCGGTCCAGCGCCTCGATGGTGGTCACCGTGGCCGGTCCGGCGGCCAGCAGCACCAGCAGGTCGTCGAGCGCATCGCGGGGCCACGGGCTGCGCATCTCCGCAGCGGTGTCGGCCAGCCTGGTCAGGGTGGACGCCGCGATCGGGACACCGGTGGTCGCCGAGGCGGCGGCTACCCGCAGCACCAGTCCGGGGTCGCGCTGCGGGCGGGCGTCACGGGCCAGGATGATCTCGCCGGCGTACTCCACCACCCCCTCGTCAAGAGGGCGGCGGACCGGGCGGCGCAGCATCGACAGTCCCCGTCGCGGCAGAGCGTTCGCCGCGGTGCGTATTCCGGCGTCGACGTGGTAGCTGACGGTGCGGGCCGAATCGGAGATCGTCCGGGCGAGATCAAACCGGTCACCGATCCGCAGCGCAGTACCCACCTCGTCGGCGAACTGCGCGAGCAGCATGTCGCGCCCGCGCTTGGAGGCCCGGTGCAGTTCGGTGCGCACATTCAGCAGCGCCAGGTTAGCGCCCGCGAGCGAACCGGCCGGTGAGTCCGGAGACTGGTGCGGGTGTACATCGGCCAGTTGGGCCACCGCCAGCGCACGCAGCAGTTGGACGTCGCGCAGGCCACCCATTCCGCATTTGAGGTCCGGTTCGGCGCGATGGGCGATCTGACCGCTGCGCTGCCATCGGCTGCGAGTGTGCTCGACGAGTTCATCGAATCGCGAGGCGATGCCGGCCCGCCACTGCCGGCGTGCGCCGCCGATCAGCTTCGATGACAGGTCCTCGTTGCCGGCGATGTGGCGGACCTCCAGCATCGCCATGCCCGCGGACATGTCCGAGCCGGCGACCTGCAGCGCCTCCGAGACCGTGCGCACGCTGTGGTCGAGCCGGATGTTGGCGTCCCACAGCGGGTACCAGAGTCCTTCGGCGACCTCGGTGACCGCCTCGTCGGGCATGGTGTCGTGCAGCAGCATGAGATCGAGGTCGGAGTAGGGAACCAGTTCGCGCCGGCCCAGTCCCCCGGTCGCCACGATGGCGAATCCGCTCTCGGCGGTGACACCGAGCTCGGCCGCTTTGGTGGTCAGCCACAGCTCATGCAGATCCAACAGTGCCTCGCGCAGACCGACCGCATCGAGTCGGCTGCCGTCCAGCAACTGACGGCTGGCCGCGGAGAGATCGGTGGCGGCCTGGGGCGGGCCCGCCGCCGGGGGTTTACCCCGGCCGGCGGCGGCCCCGTCCGTCCGCTTCGTCATCGCCACTGGGTCATCGCCACTGGATCACAGCCGCATCCCCGCGCCTAGAGCGCGTCGGTGCCCCGCTCACCGGTCCGCACCCGCACGACGGTCTCGACCGGGCTGACCCAGACCTTGCCGTCGCCGATCTTGCCGGTGCGGGCGGCGGCGACGATGCTGTCGACCACCTTGTCGACCGCGGCGTCGTCGACCACGACCTCGACCCGGACTTTGGGCACGAAGTCGACGGCATACTCCGCACCGCGATAGACCTCGGTGTGGCCCTTCTGACGTCCGTAGCCCTGGACCTCGCTGACCGTCATTCCCAGGACGCCCATCTCTTCGAGAGTGGTTTTGACATCCTCGAGCGTGAACGGCTTGATGATCGCAGTGATCAGCTTCATATTCCCTATACCTCCGAGCCTTGACGAGGGAAGACCGAACTGGTGCCGGCCACAGCGAAGTCGTACGCGGTCTCCGCGTGTTCGGCTTCGTCGATACCGTCTGCCTCGGCTTCACGGTCAAGCCTCAGTCCGATGGTGAATTTCACGAGCAAGGCCAAGATAGCCGTGACGACTGCGGAGTACCCGAGAACGGCGAACGCCCCGACGGCTTGGCGCCACAGTTGATCGACACCGCCGCCATAGAAGAGCCCGTCAACGGCCGCGGGTGCCTCCGCGGTGGCGACCAGGCCGACCATCAGCGTGCCGACCAGACCACCGACCAGGTGGACGCCCACCACGTCGAGGGAATCGTCGAACCCGAATTTGAACTTCAGGCCGACGGCCAGCGCACACAGGATGCCCGCGGTGGCCCCGATGGCCAGTGCGCCGACGACATTGACCGATGAGCACGCCGGGGTGATGGCGACCAGGCCGGCCACCACACCCGAGGCCGCACCGAGAGAGGTGCCGTGGCCGTCGCGGATCCGCTCGGTGAGCAGCCAGCCCAGCATCGCTGCCGCGGTGGCCACCGTCGTGGTGACGAACGTCGTGCCGGCGATGCCGCCGGCCCCGACCGCCGACCCGGCGTTGAATCCGTACCACCCGAACCACAGCAGCCCCGCCCCCAGCATCACGAAGGGCAGATTGTGCGGCCGCATCGGCGACGACGGCCAGCCGAGGCGCTTGCCGAGAATCAGCGAGAGCACCAGGGCCGCGATGCCGGCGTTGATGTGCACCGCGGTGCCGCCGGCGAAGTCGATCGCCTTGAGTTCGTTGGCGATCCACCCGCCCTTCTCGCCGGTGAATCCGTCGAAGGCGAACACCCAGTGCGCCACCGGGAAGTACACGAATGTCGCCCACAGGGCGGCGAATGCGAGCCAGCCGCCGAACTTGAGACGGTCGGCCACCGCGCCGGAGATGAGCGCGACGGTGATGATGGCGAACATCAACTGGAAGGCCACGAACACCGTCTGGGGGATGGTCCCGGCCAGCGGAATGAACACCGCCTCGACCGCCTCGATGCCCGCGACGGGATCGGCGATCACCTCGACGACGGCGTTACCGCCGATGAGCCCCTTGAGTCCGAAGTATTGACTGGGGTCGCCGATGAAGCCGAACTTGTCGTTGCCGAAGGCGAACGAATAGCCGTAGAGCACCCAGAGCACGGTGACCACACCCATGGCGCTGACGCTCATCATGATCATGTTGAGCACGCCCCGTGCCCGCACCATACCGCCGTAGAAGAACGCCAGACCGGGTGTCATCAGCAGCACCAGGGCGGCGCTGATCAACATCCATGCGGTGTCACCGCTGTCCGGCAGTCCCATTACCGGGAATCCATCCACTCGCTGTTTCCTCCTTTAGGCCACTCGGGTAGCGAGTCGCTTGGAGGCACACGATGCTCAGCGGTTGTTTCCGGTGGGACGCTCTGGTGTTTCGCCGATGTGAACGCATCGGCCGCCCGCGTTTCGCCGGTGTTACGTCCTGCGGGTTCGCCCCGAGATGTTCAGCCCAGCAGGGCGTCGACGAAGGCAGCCGGTTCGAACGGCGCCAGGTCGTCGGGGCCTTCACCGAGGCCGACCAGTTTCACCGGCACACCGAGTTCCTGCTGCACGCGGAACACGATGCCGCCCTTGGCGGTGCCGTCCAGCTTCGTCAGCGCCACGCCGGTGATATCGACGACGTCGGCGAAAACCCGGGCCTGGGCGAGACCGTTCTGGCCGATGGTCGCATCGAGCACCAGCAGCACCTCGTCGACGGTCGCGCGCTTCTCGATGACACGTTTGACCTTGCCGAGTTCGTCCATCAGACCGGTCTTGGTGTGCAGGCGCCCGGCGGTGTCGATCACCACGACGTCGGCACCGACCGCGATGCCGCGATCGACGGCGTCGAAGGCTACTGAGGCCGGGTCGGCGCCCTCTGCTCCGCGCACCACCTCGGCACCGACCCGCGACGCCCAGGTCTGCAGCTGGTCGGCGGCGGCGGCCCGGAAGGTGTCGGCTGCGCCCAGAACCACCCGCCGGCCGTCGGCCACCAGCACCCGGGCCAGCTTGCCCACCGTGGTGGTCTTGCCGGTCCCGTTGACGCCGACGACCAGCAGCACCGACGGCTTGTCATCGTGCGGCAGCGCCTTGATCGAACGGTCCAGCCCGCCGTGGAGTTCACCGATGAGCACCTCGCGCAGCACCGCGCGCGCCTCGGCTTCGCTGCTGACGGTGTTGGCGGCCAGTGCGGCGCGCAACTTCGCCATCACTGACGCGGTGACCGCCGGACCGAGGTCGGCGATCAGCAGGGTGTCCTCGATCTCGTCCCAGGACGCCTCGTCGAGGTCGCCGCCGCCGAGTAGCCCGAGCAGGCTGCGGCCGAACGCGTTCTGGGATTTGGCCAGGCGGCCGCGCAACCGCTCCAGCCGGCCGGCCGGAGGCGCTATGGCGCCGACATCAGATCCGGCAGGCGCTATGGCGCCGACATCAGATCCGGCAGGCGCGATGGCCCCGACATCGGATTCAGCGGCCGGCTGCCCCACCGTGGGCGCGATCACGCCGGGCACCCGCGCGGCTGTCTCGTCGATGACGGGCGGTTCAGGCAGCCTGACCTGGGCAATCGGCCGCTTCACCGAGTCCCGCGGCACCGCCGCGTCGTCGCCTACACCGGGCAGCCCGGTCCCTGACGATTGTGTGAAGGTTATGCCCGATGAGGCGCTGTACCCGCCGGAGCGGTCGATCGGTGTGGCAGCCTCGGAAGTGCGCTGCAAGCTGATCTGTCGACGCCGGTAGCGCACCGTGCCGATGACCAGCGCAGCGATGACGAGGATGGCGACGACCGCGATGGCGATCCAGAGACCGGTGGACACATCGCCATTCTCTCAGGCTGGGCGCGCCCGCCCCCCGTCCGCACCACCGACGGACCCCGACACAAGCCTCGTCGGCCGCAAGCTCCGCCACATCGACGCCTGCCTGACCGGACCGGTCAACCACCGGTTGCTCACCACCGGTTTCGAGAATTACCGGCTGCCCTACGACGCGCTCACCCAGACCAGCCTCACGGCGGTGGATCTGGGCACCCGGTTCCTCGGAATGCCGTTGACGGCACCGGTGCTGATCGGCGCCATGACCGGCGGTGCGGAACTGGCCGGCACCATCAACCGCAACCTGGCCGACGCCGCGCAGAAGCTCGGTGTGGGCCTGATGCTGGGTTCCCAGCGCATCATGCTGGGCGACAGCGAGTCCGCCCACACCGCCGCGCAGAGTTTCGCGGTGCGCGACATCGCCCCCGACATCTTGCTGATCGGCAATATCGGACTGGCGCAGGTCAGCGATGACCTGGCTCCGGCACTGGCCGGTGCACTCGCCAGGGTGGGAGCCAATGCCGTTGCCGTGCATACCAATCCGCTCCAGGAAGCCATGCAGTGCGACGGCGACACCGACTTCACCGGGACCCTGGGCAGGCTGGGCCGGCTGGCCGAAGAGTTGGACTACCCGGTGATGGTCAAGGAGGTGGGCCACGGCATCGGTGCCACCGCCGCGCGGCGCCTGCGGGGCCTGCCCATCGCCGCGGTCGACGTCGCCGGTGCAGGCGGGACGTCGTGGGCGCGGGTGGAGCAGGTGATCCGGTACGGCGAGATTCGCAACCCCGATCTCACCGACTGGGGGGTGCCCACCGCCCAGGCGCTGATGGAGGTCCGCGACACCCTGCCCGGTATGCCGCTGGTCGCCTCCGGCGGGATCCGCACCGGCATGGACGCGGCCAAAGCCCTGGCGATGGGCGCCGACGTAGTGGCACTGGCGCGGCCG
>JBFYOQ010000128.1:0-12010 GCA_041303735.1 Mycobacterium sp. | reverse complement strand
CTGCAGACCGCGTTGACACCCGCTGACGTCACCGGTGCGTATGCGGGACTGCGTCCGCTGATCGAGGCGGAGGGCCGGACGTCGGATCTGTCCCGTGACCACGCGGTGCTGGAGTCCGATTCCGGGTTGCTCAGCGTGGTGGGCGGCAAGCTCACCGAGTACCGGCTGATGGCGCAGGACGTTCTGGACCGTGCCGTGGCGGGCCGCGGCCTTGCCGCCGGACCCTGCCGGACCGGCAATCTGCCACTGGTGGGTGCACCGGCCAATCCCGTTGCGACAGTGCGCACCGTCGGCGAGATCCCCGGCTCGTTGGTGGCCCGCTACGGTGCCGAGTCACCGAACGTGATCGCCTCGGCGCGCTGTGAGCGGCCGAGTGATCCGGTGGCCGAGGGGATCGACGTCACCCGGGCGGAGTTCGAGTTCGCGGTCACCCACGAAGGCGCCCTCAACGTCGACGACGTCCTGGACCGGCGCACCCGGATCGGTCTGGTCGCCGCCGATCGTCAGCGCGCGGTCTCGGCTGCCGAGGAGTTCCTCGCCGGCGTCCCCTGATTACAGCGGGATATTCTTGTGCCGGCCGCGCCGGTGCGGCGCCTCGGCCAGCGCTTGGGTCAGCTTGCTGCGGGTGTGCGCCGGGTCGATCTTCTCGTCGACGACACCGATGTCGATGGCGGCGTCCACCCCGCCGGCGATCCGCTCGTGCTCGGCGGCGAGTTCTTCGTGCAGTGCCTCGCGTTCGTCATCGGGGGCGGCGGCAAGCTGCCTCTTGTGCAGAATGCCGACCGCGGCCTTGGCACCCATCACCGCGACCTCGGCATCCGGCCAGGCGAACACCTTCGTGGCGCCCAGTGAGCGGGAGTTCATGGCGATGTAAGCCCCACCGTAGATCTTGCGGGTGACCAGGGTGACACGGGGAACCTCGGACTCACCGAACGCATGCAACAACTTGGCGCCGCGGCGAACGACGCCGCCCCACTCCTGATCGACGCCGGGCAGGTAACCCGGGACGTCGACGATGACCACCAGCGGGATGCCGAAGGCATTGCAGAGACGAACGAAACGAGCGGCCTTCTCCGCGCTTTCGGAGTTCAGGCAGCCGCCGAGTCGCAGCGGGTTGTTGGCCAGCACGCCGACTGTGCGGCCCGAGAGCCGGCCCAATCCGACGACCATCGACGGCGCCCACTTGGCTTGGAACTCCTCGAACGGGGCATCCGAGTCGAGCAGCGCCTCGACGAGGGGATGCACGTCGTAGGCGCGGCGCGGTGAGTCGGGAAGCAGCGCGTGCAGGTCGGTGTCACCCGCTTCAGCCTTGCTGCGGTCGAAATGGCCCTGCTGGCAGAAGTATTCGACCAACCGGCGGCCACGGGCGTAGGCGTCTTGCTCGTCGTCGGCGACGATGTGGCACACACCGGACTTCTTGTGGTGGGTCTCCGGCCCGCCGAGTGACTCCATGTCGACGTCCTCGCCGGTGACGCTGCGCACGATGTCCGGTCCGGTGACGAAGACCCGTCCCTCCGGCGCCATGATGACCACGTCGGTCAGCGCCGGGCCGTAGGCGGCGCCGCCCGCGGCGAAACCGACCACGACCGAGATCTGGGGGATGAGGCCCGACGCCCGGATCATGGCCTCGAATACCAGGCCGACGGCGTGCAGCGCCCGCACACCCTCGGCGAGGCGTGCCCCGCCGGAATGCCAGATGCCCACGATCGGGCTCTGTTCGGAGATGGCGAGGTCGTAGGCGTTGACGATGTGCTGACAGCCTTCGACGCCCATGGCGCCGCCCATGACGGTTCCGTCCGTGCAGAAGGCGATCGTTCGCACGCCGTTGACGGTTCCGGCTGCGGCCAGAAGCCCGGAGCGGTCGCGCTCGTGCAGCAGCTCGACGGTATCGGGGTCGAAGAAAGCACGCAGGCGCAGCAGGGGGTCACGCGGGTCGACCGACTCGCCGACTGCCTCAGGGGCCATGATCGTCACCTAATACCTCCTCGTGCGTCCCCGTGTGAAATCAGTATTTTCCGAACACGATCGATACGTTGTGCCCGCCGAACCCGAATGAGTTGTTCACCGCATACCGGTAATCACCCTGGCGCGGCTCGCCGGACACCACGTCCAAGTCGATCTCCGGGTCGAGGTTGTGCAAGTTCAGCGTCGGCGGTATCACGCCGTCGCGCAACGCGAGAACGGTGAGGATCGACTCCACCGCACCCACCGCGCCCACCGAGTGACCCAGCGCAGACTTGGGCGCGTAGACAGCCGGCCGGTGGCCACCCATCGCGTTGTTGATCGCCTTGCCTTCGGCGACGTCGCCCACCTGGGTGCCGGTGGCGTGGGCGTTGACGTGGTCGATATCCGACGGCTGCAGCCCGGCCAATTGCACCGCTCGGGTGATGGCGTGCCCGGCCTGTTCGCCGTTGGGGTCCGGTGCCACCATATGGAAGCCGTCAGAGGTCACCGACGCTCCCATCACGCGAGCCAGGATGTTGGCGCCCCGGGCCTTGGCGTGCTCCTCGGTCTCGATCACCATCAGCGCACCACCCTCACCGAACACGAAGCCGTTGCGGTCCCGGTCGAAGGGGCGGCAGGCGCCGGCGGGATCGTCGTTGGTGGTGGACAGCACGATCCGCATCTGGGCGAAGCCGGCGATCGGGACGGCCTCGATCTTGGTTTCCACACCGCCGCAGATCGCCATGTCGGCCTCGCCGTAGACGATGTTGCGCCACGCATTGGCGATCGCTTCCGAACCCGACGCGCACGCCGCGATCGGCGTGCTCACACCGGCTTTGGCCTTGAGTTCGAGTCCGACCACGGCGGCGGGCCCGTTCGGCATGAACATCTGCACGACCAACGGCGACACGGCACGCAGGCCGCGGGACCGCAATGCGTCGTAGGCGAACAACACCTCCTCGACCGATCCCATGCCGGTGCCGATGGACACCATCAGCCGTCGGGTATCGACGTCGGGCGAACCGGCGTTCTCCCACGCCCGCCGGCCCACCACGGTCGCCATCTTCTGCAGGTAGGACATCCGCCGGCGCTCAACCTTGTTGAGTTCGGACTCGAAGTCCTCCAGCAGATGACCGCCGATGCGCACCGGCAGGTCGTACTCCTCGATGAACGGATCCTCAAGCGTGCGAATCCCGGACTGTCCGTCGAGCAGTTTCTTCCAGGTGCCCTCGGCGTCGGTCGCGAGCGCAGTCGTCATGGACAGTCCGGTGACGACCACGTTCGGGAGACCGCTGCCCGTTGCTAAAGCTGCCATCGGTTGTGGTGGGACCTTCCTGCGGCTCAGTACCGACCGAAGGCGAGCGCCACGTTATGCCCGCCGAAGCCGAACGAGTTGTTGATCGCATACCGGTAATCGCCGTAACGCGGTTCCCCCGCAACAACATCGAGGTCGATCTCCGGATCGGGCGTCTCGTAGTTCAGCGTCGGCGGGATGACCCCGTCGCGCAGCGAGAGCACGGTGAGGATCGACTCCAGTGCACCGACCGCACCGATGGAGTGGCCGAGTGCTGACTTGGGTGCATACACCGGGGCGTGCTCCACCCCGGCAACCCGGATGGCGTTCGCCTCGGCGATATCACCGATGGATGTCGACGTGGCATGGGCGTTGACGTGGTTGATGTCCTTCGGGGACAGCCCCGCCTGCTCCATCGCCCGCTTCATCGCCTGGCCGGCCCGCAGACCGTCCGGCGCGGGCGCCACCATGTGATACGCGTCGGACGTGACGCCCGCGCCCATCAATCGGGCCAGTGGCACCGCGCCGCGGGCCTTGGCGTGCTCCTCGGTCTCGATGATCATCAGCGCGCCGGCCTCTCCGAAGACGAAGCCGTCGCGGTTCTTGTCGAAAGGCCGCGAGGCCGCCGCCGGATCGTCGTTGCGTGTCGACATTGCACGCATCATCGAGAACGCCGCGATGGGCAGCGCCTCGATCAGCCCCTCAACGCCACCGCACACGACGATGTCGGCGTCGCCCATGACGATGTGCCGCCAGGCATGCGCGATGGCCTCCGAGCCCGAAGAACAGGCCGACACCGGGGTGATGACACCGGCGCGCGCGCCGATTTCAAGACCCACGACCGCCGCCGCACCGTTGGGCATGATCATCTGGACCGCGAGGGGCGACACCTTGCGGATACCGCCCTCGTTCATCGTGTCGTAGGTCTCGACGATCTTCTCCCCGCCACCCAGACCGGTGCCGATGACGACGGCCAAGCGGTCCGGGTCGACCTGTGGGTCGCCGGCGGCGTCCCACATCTTGCGGCCGAGGTACTTCGACATCCGCTGGACATACGCCATGCGTCGCAATTCCAGACGGGTCATGTGGTCGTCGATCGGATCGACGAGATGCCCGCCGATGCGCACCGGCAGATTCCACTTGGTGACGAAATCGTCCTCGAGGATCCGAATTCCGCTCTCGCCGGCCAGCAGGGCCTTCCAGGTGCTGTCGATGTCAGCCCCGAGTGCGGTGGTCGCCTCGACGGCGGTCACCACGACGTTCGGGAAACCGCCGTTGGCGGTTGAGGGCCTCTCAGAGGATCCGGAGGACATGGTCACTTCTCCGAAGCGAACTTCTCGCGCAGCGCAGCGGCGGCCTCGGGGTTCTCCGACTCCAGCTTCTGGATGTAGGCGACGACGTCACCGACGGTGCGCAGGCCGGCCAGATCCTCGTCGGGGATCTTCACGCCGTACTTGTCCTCGGTCTGGACCGCGATCTCCACCATCGACAGCGAGTCGATGTCGAGGTCGTCGACGAAGGACTTGTCCGGGGTGACCTCGGACGGCTCGATACCGGTGACCTCTTCGATGATCTCGGCGAGACCGGCGATGATTTCCTGCTGACTGGCGCCCACTATGTGGCTCCCTTCCGTAATCGGTTGATACTTCGGTAAATCTCTGGGGGTAAATCTCTGGGGGTAAATCCGGGGTAAATCTGTAGTTCCCCTGGACCGGTCAGCGGCGCGTCAGAGCTCCGGCAACCCGTCCAGATCCGCGGGTGTCTTGACGGCATGCGTCGCGACGCCCCGAAGTTCTCGTTTGGCGATACCGGTCAGAGCGCCCGCGGGGGGGAACTCGACGATCGCCGCGGTGCCCTGGCGGGCCATGGTCGCGCTGCACAGATCCCAGCGCACCGGACGGGTCAACTGCGCGACGAGTTTCTCCATCGCGTCCGACGCCGACGACACCGGCGCCCCGTCGTAGTTGGACAGCAGCGTCATGGTGGGCTCGCTCGCGCCGACCGCCTCGGCCGCGGCCGCGTAGCCATCCAGCGCCGAGGCCATGTAGTGGGTGTGGAAAGCCCCGGCGGTGGCCAGTTGGCGCACCCGGGCTTTGGCCGGCGGATCCTCGGCGAGCTTCTCCAGGGCGGCGACCGATCCGGCGGCCACGATCTGTCCCGCGGCGTTGCGGTTGGCCGGGATCAGATCCAGGGCCTCCAGGCGGGCCAGCACCTCGGACTCCTCGCCGCCGAGCACGGCCGACATCCCGGTGGCTTCACGCGCGCAGGCCTGGGCCATCTCCGCCCCGCGCACGGCCGCCAGTTTCACCGCGTCGTCGGCCGAGATGACCCCCGCGATCGCGTAGGCGGCGATCTCGCCCACCGAATGTCCGGCCACCAGGGCCGTACCGGGCAGTCCGCGCCGGGCCAGCTCGCCGTAGGCCAGCAGGGTGGTCGCCACCACCAGCGGCTGGGTGACGGCGGTGTCGGTGATCTCCTCGGCCGTGGCCGTGGTGCCCAGGGCGGCCAGATCCAGGCCGCTGATCTGCGACCAGCGCGAAATCTGGTCGGCCGCGCCGGGCAGCTCAAGCCAATCGGCGAGCATGCCGGGGGTCTGCGACCCCTGTCCGGGCGCGAGGAAGGCGATCACGTCTCTAAGAGAACACTGTGAAAGCCCATTTGCGGGGTGTGCAAGATTATGAACCTTGTCTTAGGTTTTTGTAGGACCCCTACAAAAACCGCCCCGGATGCGACGTCAGCGATACCCGCCCGCGATCTATTGGCCTGCCCGGGTGCCCGGCGGGGAGCCGACGAGCGGCGGAACCAGGGTGATCGGCGAGCCGTTTGCTCTGCTCTGGGGGATCCCCTGCGGGGAGGACAGGGGGCCGAGTCGGCCGAGGGTGGTCGCCACCCGCAGTACATAGCCGTCCCGGGGAACCGTCGGATCGCGGCCGGTGAAGTCAGCGATCCGCTTGAGGCGGTACCGGACCGTATTTGGATGAACGAACAGTTTCCGGGCGCAGGCCTCGATGGCCCCGCCGGTGTCGAGGTAGGCATCGAGGGTTTCCGACAGTGCCGGCCCGGCGTCGGCCAGCGGCTGGGTGACCTCGTTGTATAGCGCCGCCACCGCCGATGTGTCGCCCATCAGGGCGCGCTCCGGCAGCAGCTCGCGAGCGAGCACCGGGCGCGGGGCCCCGCCCCATCCGCCGACGGCGTTCATGCCCGAGATCGCTTCTCCGGCGCTGAGATAGGCCGCGGTGAGCATGGGTGCGGTCGGCCCGATCACCACCGGTCCGGGGGAGAACGCGGTGAGCAGGTCGTTGAAGAACCGGTCGGTGGGTGACAACGGCCCGGAGATGATGGCGATCAGCCAGGTGCCGTGTACGTCGGCCAGCGCAGCACGGGCGTGACGCAGCGCGATATCGCGCACCTGCTCGCCGGCGAGGTCCTCGCGGCCCGCCGGCGGGGTGCCCACCACCACCGTCGCCGGGGCGGTGGTGTCCCAGTTCAGGGCGGCCGCGCGGGAGAGCAGTTCGGGGCCGGTGTCCCCGCGGACGACGGCATCGACGACGCTGGCCTCCATCCGGCTGTCCCACGTGCCGCGTGCCTCGGCCGCGTCGGCGTAGGCGCTCGCCGCCGCGAACGCCAGATCTCGGCTGTAACGCAGGATGCCAACCGTGAGCGCGGTCGCCTGCCGGGAGTCACGGGCCACCATGGGGACGACCTCTTCAAAGAACTCCATGGTCACCCGAACCATGTCCACGGTCTGCGCCAGCGCGATCCGCCGGGTCAGATCCTGGGGCACCAGCTCGAAGGCCTGCGCGGTATAGCCGACCTGGCTGGCCGGATTGCGCACCCATTCGGCGAAGTTGACCACCGCGGCCTGAACCACCAACTGCACGCTGGCCCGCTGGGAGGCCTCGAGTCCGGCGAAGAACGGCAGCCGCTCGGACATGGTGTGCACGGCCTCGGTGGCCAGCCTGCCGGAACGCCCCTTGAGCCGGCGAAGCGTCGATTCGGGAATATCAGCCAGCAGTTCCAGGGGCGAGCGCGGTGCCTCCACCGGTTCGCTGTCGGCCATCTCTAAAACCTACGCCTTTTTTTGGCGGAATCCCCCAAAAAGCGTCGTCGCCTACGCGACTCCGGGATCCGATGTCTGCTCCGGAGCGGCCATCACATCGTCGATCCGGTACTCCCGGGCCGCCGCGACAGCTACCGACGGGTCGATCTCGCCGTCGCGGGCCAACGCTTCGAGGACGGCCACCACCACCGATTCGGCGTCGGTGTTGAAGTAACGCCGCGCCGCCGGCCGGGTGTCGGAGAAGCCGAACCCGTCGGTGCCCAAGGTGACGTAGGTGTTCGGCACCCACGGCCGGATCTGCTCGGGGACCGCGCGCATCCAGTCGGTGACCGCCACCGCCGGCCCCGTCGCGCGGCTCAGTACCTCCGTGACGTAGGGAACCGGCGCGGGTTGGTCGGGGTGGCGCAGGATCTCCTTCTCTGCCGCCACGCCGTCGCGGTGCAGTTCGTTCCAGCTCGTCACCGACCACACGTCGGCGGCCACGTCCCAGCGCTGCGCCAGCATGTCGGCAGCGCGCAGCGCCTCGGGCATGGAGACGCCGGACGCCAGGATCTGGGCGGTGCTACTCCGCTTCTCCGGCGCCGCCCGGAAGCGGTAGATGCCTTTGAGCAGACCGTCGTGATCGAGGTTCTCCGGCTCGGCCGGCTGCGGATAGGGCTCGTTGTAGATGGTGATGTAGAAGAAGATGTTCTCGGCACTCTCGCCGAACATCCGTGCCAGTCCGCTCTCGATGATGTGCGCCAGCTCGTAGGCGAACGCCGGATCGTAAGCCACCACAGCGGGATTCGTCGACGCCAGCAGCAGCGAGTGACCGTCCGCGTGCTGCAGGCCCTCGCCGGTCAGTGTGGTGCGCCCGGCGGTGGCGCCCAGCACGAATCCGCGGGCCATCTGGTCGGCGGCAGCCCAGAAGCTGTCCCCGGTGCGCTGGAAACCGAACATCGAGTAGAAGATGTAGACCGGGATCATCGGCTCGTCGTGAGTGGCGTACGAGGTACCCACCGCGGTGAACGACGCGCACGATCCGGCCTCATTGATGCCCTCGTGCAGGATCTGGCCGTTCTCGGATTCCTTGTACGCCAACATGAGTTGGGCGTCGACGGCGGTATAGAGCTGGCCGTTGCGGTTGTAGATCTTCAGCGTCGGGAACCACGAGTCCATGCCGAAGGTGCGCGCCTCGTCGGGGATGATCGGGACGATGCGCGATCCGATGTTCTTGTCGCGCAGAAGTTCCTTGAACACCCGCACCGTCGCCATGGTGGTGGCCACCTGCTGCTGTCCGGAGCCGGCCTTGAGCGGCTGGTAGACATCAGGCGGCGGCAGGGTGAGCGCCTTGAACTTGGTGCGCCGCGCCGGGAGAAAGCCGCCCAGCGAGGTGCGCCGGTCCAGCAGGTAGCGAATCTCCGGTGCTTCCTTGCCGGGGTGGTAGTAGGGCGGCAGGTACGGGTTGTCCTCCAGTTGGGCGTCGGTGAGTGGGATCCGCATCGCGTCGCGGAAGTCCTTGAGGTCCTGTAGCGCAAGCTTTTTCATCTGGTGGGTGGCGTTGCGGCCCTGGAAGTGTGAGCCCAGGGTGTAGCCCTTGATGGTCTTGGCCAGGATGACGGTGGGCTGGCCCTTGTGCTCCATGGCCGCCCGGTAGGCCGCGTAGACCTTGCGGTAGTCATGCCCGCCGCGCTTGAGGTTCCAGATCGCGGCATCGGACATATTGGCGACCAGGGCCTTGGTGCGGGGGTCGCGGCCGAAGAAGTGCTCCTTGACGTAGGTGCCGTCGTTGGCCTTGTAGGTCTGGAAATCACCGTCGGGGGTGGTGTTCATCAGGTTCACCAGCGCGCCGTCCTTGTCGGCGTGCAGCAGGGCATCCCACTCGCGGCCCCACACCACCTTGATGACATTCCAGCCGGCACCGCGGAAGAACGACTCGAGTTCCTGGATGATCTTGCCGTTGCCCCGGACCGGCCCGTCGAGCCGTTGCAGATTGCAGTTGACCACGAAGGTCAGGTTGTCGAGCGCCTCGTTGGCCGCGACCTGGATCAGCCCCCGTGACTCGGGCTCGTCCATCTCGCCGTCGCCGAGGAACGCCCACACGTGCTGATTCGAGGTGTCCTTGATGCCGCGGTCGTTCAGATAGTGGTTGTAGCGGGCCTGGAAGATCGCGTTCATCGGACCCAGGCCCATCGACACCGTGGGGAACTCCCAGAAGTCCGGCATCAACCGGGGGTGCGGGTAGGACGGCAGCCCCCCGCCGGGATGGCTGTGCTCCTGGCGGAAGCCGTCGAGCCGGTCGGCGGACAGGCGCCCCTCTAGGAACGCCCTGGCGTAGATGCCGGGGGAGGCGTGACCCTGGATGAACACCTGGTCGCCACCACCGGCGTGCGACTTGCCGCGGAAGAAGTGGTTGAAGCCGACCTCGTAGAGCGATGCCGAGGAGGCATAGGTGGAGATGTGGCCGCCCACGCCCACGCCGGGCCGCTGCGCCCGGTGCACCATGATGGCCGCGTTCCAGCGGATCCAGCGCCGGTAGCGGCGCTCCACCTCTTCGTCCCCGGGGAACCACGGCTCGAGTTCGGTGGGGATGGTGTTGACGTAGTCGGTGGAGGTGAGCGCCGGGATGGCCACCCGCTGCTCGCCGGCGCGTTCCAGCATCCGCAGCATCAGGTATCGGGCGCGGGCCGGACCCGACCGCGACAGCAGGGAATCGAAGGACTCCAGCCACTCGGCGGTCTCGTCAGGGTCGATATCCGGCAGGTAGGACGCCACACCGTCTCGAATGACGCGCACCCGGTCGGAGTCCTTGCCGCCGCCGGTATTCGCGGTCCCGTCGGGGTGGGCGATCTGGGTGGTCAAATTCCGCTCCTCGGCAGTGAAGGGGACGCGCTCGGTGTTTCTCTATCGTGCCGCACCCAACGCGTCCGCGGCAGGTAACGTCTGTGTCCGTGCTCATCACACGCGCACGTGGGGTGCGCATCGCATGCCTGCTGGCCGGCGGCGCCGCCGCGGTGGCGATGGGTGTCGTGGGCTGCACCAGTGTCACCGGGGGCGCCCCGGCTGTCGATGCCGCCGACGCACCGGCCTACCGCACGTCGATGTCGATGTCGTCGTCGCAGGCAGCGGCAAGCGCCAGCGCACGCGAGTCCGAACGGCAAGCCTCGATGACGACGCAGGCTGTTCAGGCCACCTGCGAGACGCTGTCCACCACGAGTGCTGACGCCATCGACGCGGTGAACGCCTACGTCGACGCCTATAACTCCGAGGGCGGTGACATCGCGGGCACCGAGGGTCCGGCCGTCGACGCGCTGCAGCAGAGTGCCCAGGCGGTCGAGTCCGCCATCAGCGACGTGACCCCCGAGCGGCTCACGGAGGCCTTCATCGCCTGGGTCGACGGCGCCTACGCCGCCGGGGAGGCGATCAGCAACCAGGCGGGCCCCGATGAGTTCAACCAGATCATCGACGATCTCAACTCGGCGCGATCGGAGGCCCTCGGTCTGTGCGATGCCATGTACAGATAGCCAACCGGACGTGAATCACCCACCCCGGCCGTGCGACGATAGGCGCCAAGATTTAGGTCGGAGAGCAATCCAGAGCACTAGGGAGGGCGCAAGACGTGGTCGCCGAGGGTGACAGCGGACGTAGCTACGCGCAGAGGCTGGGCATCCAGAAGAATCAGATCGTCCAGGAACTGGGCTGGGACGCGGACTGCGATGACGACATTCGCGTCGACATCGAGGATGCCAGCGGCAGCGAGCTGCTTGAGGATGACGTCGATGAGGTCGTCGACGTGGTGCTGCTCTGGTGGCGCGACGGTGACGGCGATCTCGTCGACCAGCTGATGGATGCGATCGCGCCGCTCGCCGACGACGGCGTCATCTGGGTGCTCACACCCAAGACCGGCAAACCCGGCCATGTGATGCCCGCGGAGATCGCCGAGTCGGCGCCGCCGGCCGGGCTGATGCAGACGTCGTCGGCCAACCTCGGGGACTGGATCGGCAGCCGGCTGGTGCAACCGAAATCCAAAGCGGCCGGGCGGCATTCGTGACACCGCTGGCCGTCGGCACGCAGGCCCCGGACTTCACGCTCAAGGACCAGGACGGCCAGCCGGTCAGCCTCGCCGACTACCGCGGCAAGAAGAACGTGCTGCTGGTGTTCTTCCCGCTGGCCTTCACCGGCATCTGTCAGGGCGAGCTCGACGAGGTGCGGGACAACCTGCCGTCATACGACAACGATGAGACGGCGACGCTGGCGGTGTCGGTGGGTCCGCCGCCGACGCACAAGATCTGGGCCACCGAGAGCGGATTCACCTTTCCCGTGCTGTCGGACTTCTGGCCGCACGGCGCCGTGGCACAGGCCTACGGGGTGTTCAACTCAGAGGCCGGCTTCGCCAACCGCGGCACGTACGTCATCGACCGCTCCGGTGTGGTCCGGTTCGCCGAGTGCAAGCAGCCGGGCGAGGCCCGGGACCAGAAGGTGTGGACCGAAGCCCTGGCGACGGTCACGGCGTAGGTGTCGCCGCCGGGCGGGTAATCTGCCGGTCTGTCGGGCGTGTAGCTCAGTGGTAGAGCTCTGGTTTTACACACCAGCGGTCGGCGGTTCGATACCGTCCACGCCCACAATCAGCGACTGGGGTCAGCGGCCGAACCGCCGGCTATCGCTCCTTGTTAGAGTCGCGTCGAGGAGTTTGCTCCGATCGCGGTGGTTCGGGTGCACAGCCGACGACGATA